>JBEKAD010000316.1:6598-12202 GCA_050018435.1 Terriglobia bacterium | reverse complement strand
GTGAGCACCGAGAAGCAAAGCTTCACTATCCATGCCTCCGCCAGCCGCCTTGAGAAAGGCTTGCTCGCCATACCGCAGAAATTCAAAGAGTGGTTTCCTAGCGACAGAAGCCAAATCCAAGTCGTTTTTGACGATGGGGAGGAAATAAGGGCGTTAACCTTTCATCCGAACGACCCCGCGGTCAAAGAGAACCGGATATTCGGCCTTGGCCATTGGTTTAACAAGCGAGGCGTGCGCGAGGGAGACCTGATCTCAATCACAGTGGAGGATCTGAATAGACGATTATACCGAATCGCCTTGGACCGCTTCGTCCGAGAGCGGGATGAGCACAAGGCCCGACAAAACCTTCAGGCTGCACAGACGGATTCGGAAGCCGAACAAGAATTAAGGACTCTGTCGCGCTTGACAAGAAAGCGCCCGCGAGAGTTGGCGGAACGAGAATTGTCGCGCATTGCTCAGGATTCACCGCGCCAACCACGTCCACGGGTGCTTCCAGGTGCGACCGAGCGCCACGAGAGTGCACCCTCGGGAATTCGCGTTTTGCTCCGAGAATTGCACGACGGGAAATGTCAGGTCTGTTCTTTCACTTTTGAAAAACGGAACGGCGAACCGTATTTCGAAATACATCATCTCGACCCGGAGGTCGGCCACAACCCAAGTAATCTCCTGGTCCTCTGCCCAAACTGCCACGCCCAATTCGAGCATGCTACGGTAACCGATTTCAGGTGGGCTGGTAACTGGCTCGTCGGCGGGAGGATCAATGGCAAACGTTTCTCTGTTCGGCAACCGCTTGCTCATGACTCAATAAGAAGAGCCCTGCTGTATTTGGGCATTGTCGTTGCGGTCAGCCAAGTCGGGCATGCCCTGGTCCGTTAGGACGAGCCTACAATGGTAATTGGGAAAGCTCCAAGGTCTGATATTCAGAAAGGGGCACTGCAATGATCCGAGTATATTTTGTTTTCGAAGATCCGCTCGACGAGCGCGAAGTCAACCTTTCCTTCGTTGACGTGCCAACGCGGAACCCCGATAAGGCGTTTGATCGCGTTGTGGAGGCTGCCACGTCTGGAGAGCTTTGGAAGGGCATGTATCCAGATGACTGGGAGCACCCATATTCCCTTATCGAGAACAAGATGATGTATCTTGATATTTCCGCATTGCCTGACGAACGGAGTACAGACACGACTCTGGCGATCTGAGCTATGTCGCCGGTGCTCCGCTCGTTGGAGCGAAATCGAATCACGAACTGATCGCCTGTTCTCTCACCGTCTGCCAGAACGTCCCGAAACTCTCGCTCTCTTTGGCCCCTTTGTAGCCAGGCCCCGACGTAAGTCCAAGCCAGTGAAGCTGAGGCCGCGTGTTCCGGGGATAGTGGTAGTTATTCAGATTGCCGGGGCCTCAATTGCGTTAATGTAGTCCAAGGCGAACAAGACTTGGCGTTCGCCGGAAGGGGCAAAAAGTTCTGTCCGTCCTGAGAAACCAATCGGGGGAAGAGATTTGGGATTCCCATTGCCCGATGCCAAGCGTCTGTCCATAAAGTTCTTAAACCTAACGATCTGCGCCTGGAGCGCGTTGGGGTCGGTATCGGCGGCCTGTAACTTGGTATTGGAAGCGAGCGCGGCGTAGGGATTTATTTCAAACCCCAACACGTTGAATCCCTGGATATAACTCTCGATCAAGGTTGTCCCGACACCAGCGAATGGGTCGAGTATCCAAGCGGAAGGGGGATCGACTTCCTTGAGGTATTTCGACAGGCAGTCATCGACGAACTGTGAAGAGAAGCCAGCGATCCAAGGAACCCACCGATGTACGGGATGTTCGCGATTCTTGGTGAACGCGGAATCCCTGAAGCCGGAAGTAACCCCATTGATTGGCGTTGTCATTAAATGGACAGATCCGGGAAACTCAAATTCAATTTGCTCCAGCATCAATAATACTATCGGCTGGCCCCCCCTTCGGCAATATAGTTTTTTAAGCCATAAGACCCCACTACCTGATAACAGCTTGGCTTGGTGAAAAAACCCGGATAGGTTTATTATCCATCTCCCTGCTGGACTCGCCTTTCCAGCCTTCGATCCGGAATGCTCAAGGAGCGTTTAATCATGTTCTCTTCATTCTCAAGACGAGCATACTACCTCACCCTGTTGGCAGCCATTTTTCTAGGAACGATTCCCTGGTGTTCTGCGCAGTTGCCGGAAGCGATGGCGACAGCCCACCGGTGGGCCGCCGCGAAGTTCCTCGGCGAGGTGACGCCGAATCCGGCGGAAAGCTATTTGCTGGTTTACTCCCACTCTGGGCCGGTGACCAAGAACGGGGTTCAAGGCCATCATTTCCGCATTGTGGATCAGGACTATTCGCGCGGCCTGCACTTTTCCTCCGACGGCAAAGTGCGGGTAGTGCTTGCCGGTCCGGCCAAGAGTTTCGAGGCCATTGTGGGAGTGGACAGCAACGACATTGGTTATTACTCGAACGTCGGCCGGGGCGCGGTGGTGGCTTCCGTCGACGTCGGCGGCAAGACGCCTTTCCGCAGTGAGGTCCTGCACGAGGGCATGGTCGGCGTTCCCGTCAAAGTTGACCTCGACAATGCCACGGAGTTTGACCTCAAAGTTGAGGACGGAGGCGGGGGAGTGGTTTTTGGCAATCATTTTGACCAAGCCGATTGGGCCGACGCGCGTGTGACCTTGGCGGATGGCAAGACCGTCTGGCTGGGTGACCTTCCCGCCGGACCGCTGCGTGCTCCCTATGCCGCCGAAGTGCCCTTCTCATTCCGTTACGGCGACCGGCCTTCCAGCTATTTGCTCAAAATGTGGGAACTCAATCGCAGTTCACGCCGCCTTGACGATAATCGCACGGAGCATACGCTGACTTACACCGATCCGAGGAGCGGTCTGGTGGTGCGCTCGGTGGCCGTGGAATATCACGACTTCCCCGTGGTGGAGTGGACGCTCTACTTCCAGAACACCGGCAGCGCCCCGACGCCGATTCTGGAGAACATTCAGGCCCTCGACACGCGCTTCGAGCGCGGCGAGGACGGCGAATTCATCCTGCATCACAGCAAGGGCTCGCAGGCCACCTCGACGGACTTCGAACCTTTTGCGGACCGTCTGGAACGCAAAGCGGAGAAGCGGTTCGCCGCGGCGGGGGGCCGTCCCACCAACACCGATATGTGCTACTTCAATATTGCCTTGCCGGGTGAAGGCACGATAGTTGCCCTCGGCTGGCCGGGCCAATGGGCGGCGCAATTTACGCGCGACGAAGGGACAGGGCTCCAGGTGCGCGCGGGGCAGGAGTTGACCCACTTCAAATTGCTGCCCGGCGAGGAAGTGCGCAGCCCTCTGGTCGCCCTGGTGTTTTGGCATGGCGATTGGATCGATGGGCAGAACGTTTGGCGGCGTTGGATGGTGGCCCACAACCTGCCGCGCCCCGGTGGCCAGTTGCCGGCTCCACTGCTCTCGACGGGGACCAATGGCTACACCATCGAGATGCAGGGCGCCAACGAACAGAACGAGAAAGAATTCATGCAGCAGTACTTCGATCGCGGGTGGAAGTTTGACTACTGGTGGATGGACGCGGGCTGGTATCACTTCAAAGACGGTTGGTGGAACACCGGGACGTGGGACCCTGACCCCGCGCGCTTCCCGCACGGCTTCCGCCCCATCTCGGACTTCGCCCACGCGCACGGCGCGAAGACCCTCGTGTGGTTTGAGCCCGAGCGTGTTACCCCAGGCTCGTGGCTTTGGGAGAATCACCCGGAGTGGCTGCTGGGAAAGGACGGAGGCAATAGGCTTCTGTATCTCGGCAACCCCGAGGCCCGCCAGTGGCTGACCGACCATATCGACCAGTTGCTCACCGAGCAGGGAATTGATTTGTACCGGCAGGATTTCAACTTTGACCCGCTCGAGATCTGGCGAGCCAACGACGCCCCCGACCGTCAGGGCATTACGGAAATCCGCCACGTTACCGGCTACCTGGCTTACTGGGATGAATTGCGGCGCCGGCATCCGGACATGCTCATTGACACCTGCGCCAGCGGCGGCCGCCGTGACGATTTGGAAACCCTGCGCCGCGCCGTGCCCCTATGGCGAAGCGACTACGGATATGACGATCCCCCCGCCATGCAGAATCTCACTTACGGGTTGGCATTGTGGGTCCCGTACTTCGGAACCGGCATCCGGTCGTCAAACTCTTACTCCTTCCGCAGCACCATGGCGATGGCGATGGGCGCGGGTCCCGATCCCCGCAGCAAGAATGTTGACTTCCCGGCCCTCGGCCGGCTGGCCTCCCAGTGGCGGAAAGTTGCCCCTTACTATTACGGGGACTACTATCCGTTGACCCCTTACACCACGGAGGACAGCGCTTGGGTGGCCTGGCAGTTCGACCGGCCCGCCACGGGCGATGGCATAGTCCAGGCATTCCGGCGTTCGCCGAGTCCCATCGAGGAGGTAAGGTTCAAGCTCCGCGGCCTCGACGCGGCAGCGCAGTACTCCGTGAGCAATCTCGACGCGCCAGGCGAATCTCAGTTCAGCGGGCGCGAGTTGGAAGAACAAGGCCTGCCGGTGGTGATTCAGAATCAGCCGGGGGCGGTGATCATTACCTATAAGCAGGTCAAGGGATTTCACTAGGCGCCGTCACTAGGAGAGATATGTCCGCCGCGGTATCAGATTTCAAGAGGTTCGTTCAAAGTGTAGCCTTGCAAGGGTGTGGCGGAACGTGGGACAATCTGACCACTGAAGGTAGTGAGCACCGACGTTTGTGGGCGTTACAGAGAAAAATGATTTCCGTGAAATTGCAAGCAGGCGAGGCGAATATTCAATGCTCCCTATTTTAGAAGTCACCAAGGAACTCCCTAATGCTCCATGCACGGAGGTTTAGTTATGGCAATTGGTGGACAGATTCGACCGCAAGATAAGCAGAAATTTGCCGCCGCCGCTGGAGAGTTCGGCGTCTGGATCCTGGTTCGCGGCACTAATCCTAAGTCGCTCAAATATATCGGCCGGGGCGACTGCACCCCCAAGCCCATCGACTGCAAAGCCAAGACCGCGCAACTGGGGCTCAATGCCGGTCTCGTGGTCAGTCCTGATGTAGCGCCGGACGCCTTCCAAGACCCCGCGCAGGCGAAGCGGAACTGGAAGGAAAAAGCCAACCCCCTTGTCTTCAGCCCCCGCAAAGCGCACTACTCGATTGAGCAGACGGGCCTGCACAAAGGCTGCGTCAAGCTCGATGGCAAGCACATCTACGGCGACTACGATTTGAAAGCGGTAGTCGTGCCCGGACATGAGTCCGCAACCGTGGCGCTCGTCACCGAGTTGCGGGGTGTGCAAAACGCCCGCCGCGGGCCGAAGTTCTACGAGGTGCAGAGCGAAGTAAACAATGCGATCGGGGTTCCCATGGTGCAGCACGGCGCCGACGACGAGTTCACCGGCCACATGGACGAATCTATCTTTGTCTTCGGTCCGAAGGGCGAATACAAAGAACTGGACGGCTTGAACGCGATTCAGCAGTGGTACGACAACCAATTCCACGGGCGCAAAACAGCGGATGCCCAGTCCCCCGGCGGCGTCCCCCCAGGTGTCACGCCTGGCATTCGCGGCGTGGTCCAAGCCGACG
>JBEKAD010000316.1:0-6574 GCA_050018435.1 Terriglobia bacterium | reverse complement strand
ACGGCACTATCCGCCCGGTCACCTTCGGCAAGCGGTGATTCGCGCGGTCGACCTCTAACCGGGATTTCTCGCCAGGCTGAACCGTTTTCTTCGCGCCGTCCTGACATCTTCCGGAGGCTGACATGAAACGTCTGGTAATCATCAAGCTCCTTTTGTTGATCATCATCGCGGCTCTGTCCGCCGCGGCGCAGACCCCCAGCGAGGCGCCCCAGAAGCCGCTGAGCCGCGCGCAGATTCTCTCCCTTTTGGCAGGTGACGTCCCCAGCTCCCGCGTGACCATGCTGGTTCAGGAGCGCGGTATTGATTTCACGCCCAATGACGCCTACCTGGGGCAAGTCCAAAAGGGTGGAGGTGACGACGATCTGGTCAAGGCCTTGCAGTCGGCCCATGTGACGAAAGCCGCGAGCGCCACACCGTCGTCTGCGGCGCGCGCCTCGGAAGCCAAGCTGGAGGAGGCGAGGCAAGAGGAGTTGGCGCAGCACACAGCGCAAGGAGCGGAGCTCTTTCAGGATCATCACTATGCCGAGGCGGAGGCCGAGTATCGCGCGGCGATTAAGCTGGACCCACAGAATTCCGACTTGCATATGGCCCTCTCCCGCGCCCTCAATAGTCAGAAGAAAATGGACGAAGGGATGCAGGAAGCGCACCTGGCCATCCGCTTGAATCCGGAGAGCGACATGGCTCACTTTGCCCTGGGCAATGCACTTCGGATGCAGGAAGACTGGGCCGGCGCCGCTGCTGAGTATCGAGAGGCAGTGCGGCTGAATCCGAACTACGATATGACCCATAACAACCTGGGCGTCACGCTGAGGCACCAAAACAACCTGGACGGGGCGATTGCGGAGTTTCGCATGGCGGTGCGCCTGAATCCGAACGACGAATTGGCAATGGAGAATCTTGGCAACGCGCTCGACAGCAAGGGCGATTTGGACGGTGCCATTGCCCAGTACCGGCAACTGTCGCGTCTGAAACCCAACCTGCCAGTAGCGCACTTCCGGCTCGGCCAGCTCCTGGAGAAAAAGGGCGAGCCCCGCAGGGCGCTGAATCAATTTCGCCAGGCGGTGGACTTGGCTCCGGGGAATCGTCAGTTCAAAGCGGCCTACGAACGTGCTTTGCACAATCAATAGGTGGACCGTGGTTTCGATCCTGAGGATCAACCCGAACTTATCGTACCTCTTGATGGCCGCCGGTCCCAGGCTAGGGCGGAGCCGGGCGCCTTCGATGCGGGTATCGAAGCGATGGCCCCTTTCGTCCTGGTAGTTCCCGTGCCGCTTGCGGCCCAGGAAGGTGGCCACGTGGTCGGGGTTGACAGCGTGTAGGGCCGTGCGCGTGAGGTGGCCGTAAAGGGCCTGCAAATCCTGCTGCATTGAAATCATCAAGCAGTACAGGTAAGCTCTTTATCGCGCCCGGGTGGACCAGCAATACAGAGTCCACTTTGAATTGAAGGGTAACTATTACGCCATCCTCGCCATTGGCCCTCACGGCCTCCAGGGAATTGGCTAAGGATCGCAGGGAGCCACCTATGGAACTCAAAACCGTCAGCATCGAAAAGCCCGCGGACATGAACTTCATCCTTGGCCAGTCGCACTTTATCAAGACGGTGGAAGACCTCTACGAAGCTATTGTGCAAACCGCGCCCCAGATGAAATTCGGCGTGGGTTTCTGCGAATCATCCGGGCCGGCGCTGGTTCGCTTTGCGGGGAATGACCCCAAACTCATCGAACTCGCGCAGAAGAACGCCCTAGCGCTCTCCTGCGGTCATGCTTTCATCATCTTCATGGAAGGCGGATTCCCCATCAACATTCTGAACACCGTGAAGAGTGTCCCGGAGGTTTGCCAGGTCTTCTGCGCTACCGCGAATTCCGTGGAAGTGATTGTAGCGGAATCCGAACAAGGCCGTGGAATCCTGGGCGTCATTGACGGCGTGAAGAGTCGTGGCATCGAGACCGATGCCGACATTCAATTCCGCAAGGAATTCCTGCGGAAAATCGGGTACAAATTATAGACGGAGGGTTTTCAGGATTAACCCCTCCGAAATCAGAGCAGAACTTTCACGATTCGAAACCTGCAAGTGACTTCACAAAGTGGGATGACCTCTACTTCACCACGCGCGCCTTGGGACTGCCGCATTTGCAGATGTATCGCTGTGGCCGCGCTTGCCCTGGCAGCTCTCAACCTTTCTTTCTTCTCCGGCCGCACAATCGTTGCGGGAATGGTGTTCGGCGCGCAAAGTGACGATGCCGCGCCTGCACCTACGCGGACACCCACTCCCGCTCGCACGCCTTCCTCAAGGCAGCCTCCGAGGAAATCTTCCCAGACCCGGGATTCACAATCACGGCTGGCCGTGAAATCGAAGATCGCGCTGGTGGTAGACGCCAACACCTCCGAAGAGCTGCTGGTGAAGAATGCGGACAGGGTTGTGCCCATCGCTTCCATCACCAAATTGATGACCGCCATGGTCGTCCTCGATGCCGAGCTGCCGCTGGGAGAGATTCTCAAAATTAGCAATGATGATCGGGACCTGGTGATGGGGACAATCTCCCGGCTGCGAATCGGTTGGGCGCTGAGCCGGGAAGACATGTTGCACCTGGCCTTGATGTCTTCGGAAAACCGCGCCGCCGCCGCACTCAGCCGCTATTACCCCGGCGGGCGCCCCGCATTCATCAAAGCCATGAATGCGAAGGCGGCGGAATTGGGGATGACCAAAACGCACTTTGTCAACCCCAATGGCTTGACGAATGAAAACGTCTCGACCGCTTATGACCTGGCCAAACTTGTCCGAGCTGCCGATCAGTATCCGCTGATTCGGGAATTCACAACCGACCCCCGGTACGACGTACGAATCGGCCGGTATATTCTTCCCTATGTCAACTCGAACCGCCTGGTGGGCCGGCCCGATTGGGACATCGAGGTGCAAAAGACCGGATTTACCAACGAAGCGGGCGACTGCCTGGTGATGCGGGTGAATTGGGGGGGCCGCTCTCTGATCATGATCTTTCTGGATGCCTACGGAAAGCTCACGCGCTTTGCCGACGCTCGCCGCGTCCTCATGCAGTTGGCGCTGGCGGAGAAGAAATAGGAGTCAGGAGTCAGAATACTGTTGACGAAGAGTCAGCTCGTTACTACGACGCCCTATGCCATCTACCGTATTCTTGCTTCTGTCCCCTGACTTCTGACTCCTGACTCCTGACTCCTGTCTCCTGACTCCTTCCTTTCTCAGGCCTTTCGATCCTTAACGACTGCCCCTAGTTCTCCCTTCGCGAGGCGGACGGACACCTCCGCGCCAATCGCCACCTGCGCAGCGTCGCGGACGACTTTTCCATCCGCGTCCCGCGTGATGGAATAGCCGCGTTCCAGGATCGTGCGCGGACTGCGCTCTTTCAACACCGCTTCCAGTTGCGCTAAGCGATTGCGCCGCTCCGCGAGGAATCGCCGGAAGTCGTTCTGAAACCTCTGCTCGCGTTCTTCGAGGGTGGCGCGTTTCAGCCGAAGGTGCCGCGTGAAATCGTATCGCACCACACCTGCCGAGGCGCGCAGCCATTCCTGCCGCGCCGTGTGCAGGCGCGAGCGCATCAACCGTTCGAGCGCGCCCACGCATTCATCCACGCGCTGGGCGCGTTCGGCGATGCGTGTGGCGAGCGTCTGGAAAACCTGGTGCATGCGAAGTTCCGTCAGCGCCTGCCGGGCTTCGGAAATTTTCAGGCGGATCATCTGCGCCATGTGCCGTGCACGGTCGTGGAGCTCGGTCAGCAAATCCTGTTTGCGGCGCACGACCAATTCCGCCGCGGCCGACGGCGTGGGCGCCCGCAAGTCAGCGACAAAATCCGCGATGGTAAAATCCGTTTCGTGGCCGACGGCGGAAATTACCGGGATCTTCGACGCAGCGATGGCCCGCGCCACCACCTCCTCGTTGAAGGCCCATAGGTCTTCCAGCGAGCCTCCCCCGCGGGCCACGATCATCACGTCAACGGGCGCTTGGCGGTTGAAATACTCGATGCCCTGAGCAATTTCCTGGGCCGCCCCCTCGCCCTGAACTTTCACCGGATAGAGCAGCACGTCGATGTTGCGGAAACGCCGCCGGAGAATGCGGAGAATGTCCTGGATGACGGCGCCCGTGGGCGAAGTCACCACACCGATGACGCGCGGCAGCATGGGCAGCGGCTTTTTGCGCGCCGGGTCAAACAGGCCTTCGGCCGCCAGCTTCTGTTTCAGTTGCTCGAAAGCGAGTTGCAGCGCGCCCAGCCCCGCCGGTTCCAGAAACTCCACGTAGAGCTGATATTCGCCGCGCGCTTCATAGACGCTCAGGCGCCCGCGGGCAATCACTGCCAGCCCGTCCTGCGGCTTGAATTTCAGGTAGCGCGCCTGGTTGCGAAAGCAGACAGCGCGAAGCTGCGCCGTTTCATCTTTGAGCGTGAAATAGAGGTGGCCGGAACCGGCCGTGTGAAGATTGGAAACTTCGCCGGTCACCCAGACGTCCGGAAATTGCCTTTCGAGAAGGTTACGGATCTCCAGGCTCAGCTCCGCCACGCTGTAGATCCTACGCACCGGCCCGAAATTGAGGGAGGGTTGGGTCATGGGAAGACCGTCAGTTGTCCGTTGTCCGTAGTCCGTAATCAGATGTTCCGGATGGCGTTTTGCAACGGACGGTGGGCAACGGACACTCTATTTCCGAGACAAAAGTGAAATCACCCAGAAGACCAGCGTTACTGCGGCGCTCAGCACCAAGCAAGATACAATCGGGAAATAGAACTGGAAGTTTTTGCCCTTGTACGCAATATCCCCGGGGAGCCGCCCGAGGCCGAAGAAAGAGAATTTCGATCCGGCCATTACCATCAACCCCAATACCACAAGGACAATGCCGATGATGACCAGAAACCGTCCCATTTGAAAATGAATTGCGCTGCTCATCTCCATCCATCGTCGCCGCCGGGCGGGTGGATGTCAAGCCCGGGAACAAGCCGCTTGTCACCGCAGAGACGCGGAAAAGAGAGGCAGATGGGCAGATAGGCAGATGGGCAGATGGAGAAAACCCCACTGCCCACCTGCCTATCTGCCTACTTGCCCGCCTTCTCAGCGCCTCTGCGGTGTATTCTTGATTGACGCTAAACGAGGGCAATGCCGGGAAAGAAGTAACCCATTTCGAAATGGGCCGTTTCCGGGGCGTCGGAGCCATGCACGGCGTTGCTCTCGATGCTCGTCGCATAGAGCTTGCGAATGGTGCCCGGCGCGGCGTTGGCGGGGTTGGTGGCGCCCATCACCTCGCGCAGGCGGAGGATGGCGTTCTCGCCTTCCAGAACCATCACCAGCGCGCTGCCTGAGCTCATGAAATTCGTCAGGCTTTCAAAAAAGCCTTTGCTCCGGTGAACGGCATAGAAGCCCTCGGCTTCCTTTTTGCTGAGCTTCACCAGCCGGGCCACCACAATCTTAAATTGATTGGCCTCGAAGATTTTGACGATGTCGCCGATGTGTCCCGCTGCGACCGCGTCGGGCTTGATGATGGTCAACGTGCGTTCGGTTCCCACGGTTCTCCAATCGAAGCAAATTCTGAATTATGAATTCTGAGTTATGAATGATGAATTCTGAATTATGATTTCCAAGTGCTCAACACTCGCATCGTACGTGCGGTCCATTTTCATAATTCATAATTCAGAATTCATAATTCTCTTTAGCGTTTCTCCGATGAGCGCGGGGCTTTCGGCGACGGCGATGCCGGCGGCCTGGAGCGCTGCGATCTTATCCGCCGCGGTTCCCTTTCCCCCGGAGATAATCGCTCCGGCATGGCCCATGCGACGGCCGGGCGGCGCCGTGCGGCCCGCGATAAATCCCACCACTGGTTTCTTGACATGAGCTTGGACATAGGCCGCCGCCTCTTCTTCCGCCGCCCCGCCGATTTCTCCAATCAGCACGATCCCGTGTGTGTCAGGGTCGTCATTGAAAAGCTGTAGGGCGTCAACGAAGGTTGTGCCAATGATGGGGTCGCCGCCGATCCCGATGCAGGTCGATTGCCCGATGCCCAGCGCAGTGAGCTGGCCCACCGCTTCGTAGGTTAAGGTCCCGCTCCGCGATACGACGCCCACGTGCCCTGGCAAGTGAATTTGCGCTGGCATAATGCCAATCTTGCATTTGCCCGGAGAAATAATGCCTGGGCAATTAGGGCCGATCAGGCGCGTCGGCTTCCCGGCCAGGAAGCGTGCGGCGCGCACCATGTCGAGCGTGGGAATACCTTCGGTGATGGCGACAACGAGGGGAAGGCCGGCGTTCGCGGCTTCCATGATGGCGTCCGCAGCAAAGGCGGGCGGAACAAAAATGACGGACGCGTTGGCGCCCGTCCTATCCACGGCTTCCTGCACGGTGTTGAATACCGGGATGCCGTCGACGCTGGTCCCACCTTTGCCCGGCGTCACTCCAGCCACTACCTTGGTACCGTAAGCAACAGCTTGCTGCGTGTGAAACATCCCCTCGTGCCCGGTAATTCCTTGGACCACTAGCCGCGTATTCTCGTCAACAAGTATAGACATAGGGTTAACAGTTCAACGGACCTCATAAAGATAAGCTTCGTCAATGAACATCCCAC
>JBEKAD010000315.1:0-6574 GCA_050018435.1 Terriglobia bacterium | reverse complement strand
GGCCGGAGCGCCCGCCCCGATGTGGGCGACGACGAGAGGAGGATAACGCTGTTCCAGCGGGCGAAGGAGAGCGTTCGAAGTGAAGATGTTGCTGAGCCCCACCAGCAGCAGCGCCCCGCAGGTCACTAGCGCCTTCCCCGCCCGCTGCCGGCGCGTGAACCAAAGCAGGAACAGTCCCACAAACAGAAACTCCAAGGACAGAGGCAAAGGGAAGAGGAAACGGGAGACAATCTTCTTCAGGAGAAACATGGGGTTTGCAACTCCTCTTGCGCTATGGATAGCCGAACGACGCCTATCCGTTATGTCAGAAACGGGGGCAAAATGGCAAGCATGAGAATGGTACGTTTATGCCACTTGCTTTACAGGCGGAACGGGTGTATACAGCCGCGTAGCCCAAGGTTGGGTCAGGAGCGCATTTCGTGAAGCGTATAGGTTAGGCGCTTCTTTCATCGTCCGGTTGAGGGAAATGCGGGTCTCCCCGGCGATGCGTGCCTGGGCGGCGGGCGTGAAAGGCCGAGAAATCGTGGCCTCTCGGACCAGATAAGAATCCCAGGCGGAATTCCGGTCAGACCCAGTGAGTCTGATCGTGATCTAAATTAACAAGGAGACATCCCATGAGTAGACTCCCCAAGCGTCGGTCAAATCTGATGGTCGTTGCTCTATCCATTCTTGCCAGTCTCACCCTGCTGACGGCAGTCCCCGTTTTCGCGGACGAACCGAGTGGGGCCCAGTTCGCGGCGATGGGCGTCGCGTTCCTGTTCATGTTCGTGATCTTTGCCGTGTTCTACATTTACTTTGCGTTGGCGACCCAGACCATCGCCAAAAAAACCAACACCGAGAACGGCTGGCTGGCTTGGATCCCCATCGCCAATCTTATCCTGTGGGCGAATATCGCCAAGAAACCCATCTGGTGGGGCATCCTTTGCCTCGTCCCCCTCGTCGGCATCGTGTTTATGGTCCTCCTGTGGATGGCTATTGCCGAAGCCCGCAAGAAGCCAAACTGGTGGGGGATTTTGACGATCGTGCCCGTAGTCCAACTGATCGTCCCTGGCTACCTGGCTTGGGCAGACTAAAAGCGGCGCAGTATTCTTGAGGGTCCCGGCGTGCGCGCCGCTGGGGCCGTCGTGTGGAATGAGGATTCCCCAGGTCTGAGTTCGCCGCACTCGGGCATAGCCCCCCGGAGGAGTCAGTCCTGCTGGAAGTAGGGCCGCGGGCGAAGCTTCAGCGCCACAAGGGGAGCGGCTATCAGGGCCGCGCCCAAAACGAAGGAAATTCCTGCCACCCTAGGAGTGTGCACGCCATCCTGTGAGGCGCCGGCGAGAAGCGATGCTCTTTTGCTGCCTGATTATCTCCAGTTCATCTCCCCACAAACCCGACTCACAGTTGCATTGGGCGGTGGTCAGGAGTATCTTTTGCGTCGGTGGACAGTGGATAATGGAAATTCCGGCTAACTACGTCCGACCAGCTCGCAAGAGGGAAACACGAAACTTGACGCGCACACTTACGGAAGCAAGGAGGATGAGATGGCAGACATTGTAATCACAAGAACGACTAGCTTGCCGCCTGAGGAAGTATTGGTTCGCGCCGTTCAGTTCTTTACGACCGAAACTTGGCGCGCACAATCCCAGACCAACAGGATCGCAACTTTTGTTGGGGTGCCAAAAATCCCATGGCTCCACCTCCTGATAGCGATTCTCTTGACGTTGTGCCTGATCGTACCCGGTTTGATTTACTACATTCTCGTGATAAGGAAGGCGCGCCAACTCCAAAATATAGTCGTCACGACAACCCCAAAGGATGGGGGCTGCGAGGTAGTGGTGAGTCATCCACCACACGCGGCAAAACTAGTAGAGAACTTCTTCGCGGCGCTTCCTTAAAGGATTCCATGTCCACGCGCCCTAGTGGTGATTGGATCGGCTCGCTGCGCCTACAGCGCAATGCGAGCACGAAAAACTGGACCACGGCATTTCTCCTTTCTGTATGCTTAGGACTCTTTGGCGCTGATCGATTCTATCTTGGCCGTATCGGATTGGGAATCCTAAAACTCCTTACCTTCGGGGGATATTTGGTCTGGTGGATTATCGATGTCATCCTCCTCCTGCAAGGTCGGATGAAGGATGACCTGGGCAGAGAAGTCCGAAGGGTCTGAAGGAGCGCAGCGGGCATGCACTTGTCCAACAAAAGCATTCTCGGTACGTGCACTGATCTTGCGCTGGACTATTTCGATATGTGGCTTTTCCCGACCGTACTCCTCGCCGCTTGGTTTTACTACCCATACTGTCAAGAGGGACCAAATCTGTGTATCTGGAGAGCACTGTTCCACAAACAATGCCTCGGTTGCGGTCTCACTCGTGGCGTATGTTTCCTGGTCCATGGTCGCGTCCAGGACGCAGTTCGATTCAACCCTCTGTCAATGCTCTTTGTGCTCTTGATGTCGGTCGCTTTCTCAAATGGAGTACGCGATCTGTGGCGAGTAGTTGCGAGCCCCCGATTCCAGTCAGTACCTTAGGCCAGGTGGGGGGTGGATCGTCCAACCCACACCCGCCACGGAGCGGTGCACGCGTGACGCGCAGATAGACGGGTGTGCGGCCGGCCGGAAGAATCGGCTGCTCCGGGAAAATCGCCCCCGGGTCAGCCGAGCACTATTGTACCGGAATCGGGCTTCGGCTCCGCATTTTTGCGGCAAACGGAGAGCAAAGTATTCCTTGACTCGTGCCCTTTCTTCTGCCCTTTCTTCTGCTTGCCTTGTCAATAAAAGGGGTGTTTAATGCTGCCAACTGTCTATCTCGGTCGGTTGGCTCAGCCACAGTCGCCGCGTATATTCTTGCCGAGAATTAGGGAGGCCACCATGAAGAAGTGCCCGTATTGTGCTGAGGAAATCCAGGACGACGCCAAGTTCTGCAGGTTCTGCAAATCGAATCTGGAGCCGGCTGCGCCGCTGGGCCAGCCAATTCAACCTGAAACCAGCGGTAAGGCTATCGCGAGCCTCATCCTTGGCCTTTTTTTCATCCTGTGTCCGGCTTCGATACTCGCCATTGTTTTCGGCCATTTGTCGTACTCTGAGATAAACCGTAGTGCCGGTCGCCTGAAAGGAAAGGGCATGGCGATTGCTGGGCTTATCCTCGGGTATTCCGGCGTGGCGCTGATTCCCTTCTTGATCATCGCTGCGATTGCTATCCCCAACCTCTTGCGTTCCAGGATAGCTGCTAACCAAGCCTCCGCAGTCGGATCTCTGCGGACTTTGAACACGGCGGCGATAACCTATGCTTCGACATATAACGTGGGCTTCCCACCAGCGATTGCGGCGCTGGGCCCCCCCGTGGGCAGCGCAACGCCGGACGCTAACGCCGCCGGCTTAATCGATGAGGTGCTCGCCTCCGGTACGAAGAGTGGCTACGTATTCACTTACGCCGCCGGGGAAAGAGATGCCCAGGGGAGGGTTAATACGTACGCAATCCACGCCGATCCGATAACGAGCTCAACCGGCACGAACCACTACTTCACCGACCAGACAGGCGTCATCCGGCAAGAAAGCGTTGGGCCTGCGAATGAGCGAAGTGCACCTATCGCTGGATGACGTTTTGGGGGAGGTGGCTTGTGGAACGATGTCCCATCTGCGCGGAGGAAATACAGGATGAGGCGGTCAGGTGCCGGTTCTGCGGAGCGGGCCCGGTTGCAGGTTCCGGTGCCGCCTGGGCTCTACCTGCCCCATCAACCGCCAGCGGCATGGCTATTGCGAGCTTGGTGATGGGGCTCCTATGGGTTTATTGGATCGGCTCAATCCTGGCCCTCGTCTTCGGATATGTGGCAAAGAGCCAAATCGACCGGGAGCGTGGGAACCTCACAGGGCGGGGTATGGCGACGGCAGGTATAGTTCTCGGTTGGGTTGAGATCGGTTTGCTCGTTGTCTTATTGTTCGCTGGATCGTTGTTTTATTTGTCGTCGCATTAGTATGGAACCTGCAAAGGTAGCTGACGGGACGTAGCACGCCCCCGGCTACGCAGCTTGGTCAGACTAAACGGAACAGAATTGCCTTGAGGGATCTCGGGGCGCGCCATTCGTCGAAAAACGCCAAGATGTGGTGCTGGATCGCTTTCGGCGGGGGGTTAGCGTTCGGTCTGATTTACGCCGCCTTCGGGATAATCTCCGTCCTGCTTCAACACCGATGAGGGTTGCGCTTGCGAACTTTCATCCCTAATAAAAACCGCCTCGGTGAACGCCTTTTTCTGGTTGGCGTCCCGGTGGCTTTGGTGGCCCTCGCCGCGGGCATGCTGCGAGTCTTCAATCCCGCGACGACCTGGTTTTTTCCACCCTGTCCGTTCCGAGCGCTTACCGGTTTTCTTTGTCCCGGGTGCGGAACCCTGCGGGCGCTGCACGAACTCCTGAACGGTAACGTTGGCGCAGCCTTCAAGCTCAATCCCCTGATGATGCTGTTATTGCCCTACGTAGGATATTCGGGAGCTTCCTCGGCATTGGAGGCTGTATTCGGGAAGGCGTTGCCGCGTGTGTTCATCCGGCCTGCTTACATCTGGATTCTGCTGGCTGTGATCCTGCTGTATTGGATCCTGCGAAATACTCCCATCGCAGCCATGTCTTGAGTCATCGTGGTCGAGTGGGCAGGTTTGTAGGCGGGCGCTCCTGCGCCTTGCCCTCCCGCAAAATTGCTTTCTTTTCTCCCGAAAGGAGAGTAATTTTTCCGGCGCGCGGTTTAGTTCCCTTCAGCCGCGTTGCCGTAAGGCAAGTCACAAATCATGATGGGAAGAGGAGGATTCATATGAAACGACGGACATTCATCCAGAGCTTTGCTGCGGGGGCGGTGACATTGGTGGGTTTCAAGCCGCCGATCGATCTTCGCGCGGAGACCGCGGGCGCGCTGGAAACGGCGTTCCGCCAACCACCCCCAGGCGCCCATTGCAAAACGTGGTGGCATTGGATGAACGGCAACGTCACCACTGAGGGGATTACCCTCGACATCGAGGCCATGAAGCGCGTCGGTATTCGCGGCTTCCAGATTTTCCAGGTGGGCACCGGCATTCCCAAAGGCCCGGTGGATTACAGCAGCACCGAACACGCGCGCCTGCTTCAGCACGCGGCCAAGGAGGCTGACCGCTTGGGAATGGAATTCGACATCATGAACTGCCCCGGATGGTCTTCCAGCGGCGGCCCCTGGATTACTCCCGAATACTCGATGAAGCAATTCACCTGGAGCGAAATGTTGGTTCGAGGAGGAGGGCGGCGAGTGGTCGCCACGCTGCTGCAACCGTACACCAAGCTCGGTTACTATCGCGATGCGTTTGTCCTGGCATTCCCAGCGCTGGAAGGTGAAAGCCGGCCGTGGCAACAAACGCTCACGGGAGTCCGCACGAGCACGGGTCCCGTTGACACATCGGTTCTGCTCGGCGTCGATCAGCCGGGGGGCATCGAGATCCGCCCGCCCGCTGCGGACCAGCCGGCGTTCCTCCAGCTTGAATTCTCTGAGCCTTTCGAAGCGCGCTCGCTCGCGTATTACAGCCGTCCTTTGCCTGGCGCGCCACGGCCTTCCCGCGACCAAGCTCCCAATTGGCTGGAAGCTTCTGACGATGGCGCTCAATTCCGGAAGGTTTGCGACCTTGACTGGGGCGGCAGCGGACTAGAATCGGTGGAGTTTCCCAGCTCGGCAAGTTTCCCGGCGGTGCAAGCGAAGTTCTACCGCATCGTTTCCTTGTATGCGCTGAGCATCACCGACGTCCGGTTGAGCGGCGGGGCGCGAATTCCCCACTGGACGCACCAGGCCAACTTCACGCGCAACCGCGGATTCGGCGCGGGAGGAGTAGAAGTGCCCAAGGGGTCGATCATCGATCCTTCCAAGGTCATCGATATCACCCCGTACATGGACGATCGCGGCCGTTTGATCTGGGAGGCGCCGGCGGGAACATGGACAGTTCTGCGCATCGGACAAACCACGACGGGCCATGAAAACCATCCCGCACCGGATGGCGGACTGGGACTGGAATGCGACAAGTTCAGCCGCGAGGCCTACGATTTTCATTTCGACCATTTCTTTAAGGATTTGTTGGAGGCGCTGGGCCCGCTGGCGGCTCGGGGATTGGCCGGTGGACTCATTGACAGCTACGAAACGGGGATGCAGAACTGGACCAAGGATTTCCCGCAGGAGTTCGCCAAGCGTCGCGGCTACGATCTGCGCAAGTACCTGCCCGCGATGACCGGCCGCGTGGTGGAGAGCAACGAGGTTTCCGAGCGCTTCCTCTGGGACATTCGCCGCACCTGCGCCGACCTGATGGGCGACAACTATTATGGCCGCTTTGCGGAGCGCTGCCATCAATACAAAATGAAGGCCTACGCCGAACCTTACAGCGGCGGGCCTTTCGAAGAACTCCAGTCCGGCGCGCACCTCGACGTGCCGATGGGCGAATTCTGGGTGGGCCAGGGAAATAACAATTACAGCGTGAAGCTGAACGGTTGCATTGGGCACGTCTTCGGGAAACCCGTCGTCGGCGCCGAATCCTTCACCGGGGACCAACGCTTCGCCATGTGGCAGAATTACCCCTACCAGATGAAAGGGCAAGGCGATGTG
>JBEKAD010000314.1:0-6636 GCA_050018435.1 Terriglobia bacterium | reverse complement strand
AGATCGCCGCTTCCTGATCCGGCACATAGCCGCGCTCCTGGAAGCGGTCGTACCACTGGGGGAACTTGATGATGACCTTTACGTTAGGATTCACGGCGCGCGCGGGGCCGATCACGCGCTCGCGGCTGATTTGCAGCATTAACTTTTCGCGGTACTGCTGCCAGCTCAGCGCCCCTTTCGCCGCCGCGCATTCCGAGCATTCGCATTCGGTGCAGAAGAAATCATCAATCATGATTTCGTCGAACAGGGCGGCGGTAAAGCGGAAGATTGCCTCCAACCGCTCCTGCGTCTGGCGATTGGTGTAACAAACCCAATACCGGCCCCTGCTCGAAGGCTTGCTGACCCCCACCGTGGTGACGCAACCGGAAACCTCCAGGCCGGCCTGGCGAAAGAAATCACGCGCCGCCTTCAGGGTAGCTTCTTCCGCCTGGTAGCCGGTGCGAAAGGTTTCAATATAGACTTTGGTGACGCCCATCTTGCGGCAGAACGCGAGCGCTTCCTGGCGCCCTTGCTCGGTTGACAGGTGATCGCGCACATCCTGCGCGGTAAAGAGCGTGGACCACACGACGGCTCCGGCCGGGCGCGCCGGGAGCAGCATCGAGGCCAACAGGAAAACCGTGAACAGTGTGGGCGAAAAATAAATAGGCGGCCACTTTCGATCACATGAAGAAATCAAGGCATGACTCCTTGCGGAAAAGATCGCCGAAGGCTGACAGAACACCTGCACGGCGCACTGTACGGCGCAGATGCACACCATAACGGAATCGGGGAGCAAAGGGAAGCGCGCACCCGGCCCATCAACGTGCGACCTTGCGCACGGCCTCGCCGATGGCCTTAAGCTGCCGCATAAAGGGGTCGGAAATCTGGCCCGTGGGACCATGGGGCACATCCCACGTCACCACCCCGCCATGCCGCACGATCGCGGCGCTGATCTCAGCAACCTGGGCGTCGGGAAAGTGAGGTTCGCCGCCGCTCCAACGTGCCCCGAGATAACTCAGCATATGGAACTGTGTCCCATCCACCCATCGGCCATGGCACTGAACGCGCGTGGGGTCATCAATCTCCCCTGCGGTGTAATCCTCCTGCTCGGTCTCCGCAAAAATCGGATAGAAGACTCCGGGATTGAAGGCTAAGGCGCTCGCGGGGTTCCCCTTGCGCGCGGCGGCGGCGAAGGTCTGGAAATCCGGAGGCGGGCAGAAGCGGTACATCGCGTTCGGCCAGTAGCAGCCGTCAAACCACCAGCCGCGTACTTTGTCGCCCCAGCGCGTGGACCATTCCGCAATGACCTGTTCCCACTTGCGCTGGAAGTTCGCATTCCGGTCCGGGCCCTTTGTCCATTCGAGCGCCTTCATGGCCACCGGGTCTTGGTCAGGAGCGCCGGCGGGCAGATAGACCATCAAGCTGATGTGCCGGGGCGCGAGCGCAGCGTAGAGGTCGGCAACCAGGTCGCGCTGCGAGCATTTGCTCGGGCGGATGCCGACGAAGGAATCGTAAGTCGGGTTCGGTGATAGGTAGTGTCCGGAATTCTGGCCGAGGGTGATGACCAGGTAGCCTGCCCCCACGGATTGCAGTTGGCCGGCCAAGCTTTCGACATCGAACCCCTCGATCAGCCGGTTCCACTCGGCTGCCGGCAGGTCCGCGCTGCTGGCCAGGTAGTGCATGAACACCCCCCATCTCGCCTGGTACATCCCGTCCGCGCGATTTTCCGCCGCTGACATACGTGTTGCCATGCAAAGGAATACGCAAGTAAAGATTATGGACGTGCAGAATGCTTTCGGTTTGGACATAAGTTCCCTCGAAATGCCGGAGTTGACCACCACACTGTTCACTTAAACTTTGTCAAAGAGACTATTCCCTGTTCGACTCTAGAACCCCCTCACCCCCCGGCCCCCATAGACGCTAGAATAAGTCATTCGATGCTCCCTGGCGAACTCGTTGCGCATGGAGGAGGCGGGTCATAGGGGGGTTCTCGGATCCAGCAGGTAGCCGCCATCAGCAAGGGCTTTTCAGTTTTGCCTTTTGCCCTTTGCCTTTTGATTTTCTTTTGCGGCTCCGCCGCGCTGTGCTACCCGCTCAGACACCAAGACGCATTTCCAGCTTGATCTCGGCCCCCTTGACTGCCCTCCTGGATACGGTAACGGTCCCCATTACAGATTGATAACCGTTAAGAGTAGCCTTAAACCTGTATGTCCCCGCAGGCACGTCACGGATTCTGAATCTGCCATGCTTGTCCGTCTTGGTTCCCCTGAACCTCCTCTCGGTTCCGGGACCTTGGATTTCAAAAACGACGTCCGCGGGTGGCTCTCGGTACTCCTCCGCACGGATGACTCCTCGCACAGATCGAACGACAAAGGGTTGCTGCACCCTGTTGATGATGTGCTCCGTGGGAGAGATCGTAAAGCCCTCAAGATTATAGAAAGAGTCTTGCTGGCCTGCACTCCACGGCGTAATAGTGAGAAGCATAATGGCCAACCATGACAGTTTCATTCAGGTCTCCTATTAATGAGCGGGTAGCACAGTGCGGCGCTTGGTGCGCTTGCTTCGGAATTCGGAATTCGGCATTCAGCATCCCGCCGCGTGCCGCCGCCCATCGGTTCGCCCACCTCCCAGCAGGGAACCCACGACCATGGCCAATCCCGCCAGCGCGAAGGAGCCCAGCCCGGCGTAGCTGGCAGGGACGTGGAAAAAGAAGAAGGCTACGGCGCCGGCGGCTCCGGTGATCATGGCGCAATAGCCGCCCTGGGTATTGGCACGTTTCCAAAAGAGTCCGCCGACGACCGCGGCGAACGCTCCCCCCAGAAATATCGACGCCGTGATGTTGAGGTAAAAGTAAGTGGGACCCGGCAATGTGTACCAGATTCCCCAGAAGAGCACGAACAGGCTTACGAACAGATTCGTGACGCGATTCAGCAGCACCTGGCTGCCCGCGCTGAGGGGCGTCTTGCGCAAGGGATGAATGATGTCCTGAGCAATGATCGAGCTCCAGCCCAGAAGATATGAGCTGTTCACGGACATCGTGGCGGCCAGCATGCCGGAAACCACCAGTCCCAAAATGCCGACGGGCAGAATCCGCGTGAGCATGAGGGGCATTGCTTCCAGGGAATTCACCTTCGGCCCCAGCATGGCCAGTGCGGCGATCCCCCACAGCATGGGCATCATGCCGCGGCCCAGATAAATGAAACCTGTCCAGGAAAACACTTTCCGGCTGGTCTCCGGGTCGCGCGCCGAAAAGGTTCGCATGGCGGTGGTCTGCCAGCAGGTGTCGACTGCCATCCAAAGGAGAATCTGAAAGATAATGTAGGCCCACCCGTACTGCGCGTTCGTGAAGGGATTAAATCCCTGCGATCCCATGTTGGCATACACGGTGTCGCGCATGTGTCCCCAGCCGGTCACCTGAATCGAATAAACCGTGATCAAGATCGTGCCGAGACTCAGCGCGATGAACTGGAGGAAGTCGGTGATGACGATGGAAACCATCCCGCCCAGAACCGTGTACACAAGCTCCAGAAGAAGGATGGCAGTCATGGTGGCTTTCAGATGACTCAGGGGGATGCCGGCGATGATGGCCAGAAAGGTTCCTTCAACTTTAAGGAACACCCCCATGTTCAGGATGCCACCCGTTGCCACCAGGATTCCGGTGAGCACGCGGAGATTCCTGCTGTATTTCACCTCAAAGAATTCCGGGATGGTCATCAGGCCCAAGGCGCGCAGCCTGCGGATGATGAATCCCGTCTGGCCAATGAAGATCATCACCACGCCGGCGATCAGGCCATTGACGAAGGACGCGAAGCCGGTTTTGTAACCTAACTCCGCATAGTACATGAAGGTGATGGTGCCGATTTCCGTCGCGGCCAGCGTCGCCACCCCAATGAACGTGCCCAGTTGGCGGCCCGCCACCAGAAA
Source organism: Terriglobia bacterium (assembly GCA_050018435.1). Taxonomy (GTDB): domain Bacteria; phylum Acidobacteriota; class Terriglobia; order UBA7540; family UBA7540; genus Bog-366. The sequence goes on along the minus strand of JBEKAD010000314.1, from coordinate 2,733 downwards.
ATCGGAGAGCCCGGAGATGTACCTCTTTCCATATAGACCCGCGGCCATCGTGCCCGCCAGATAAACAATAACGATGATCCAGTCCAGGGGTTGAAAATGCACGAAACCTCGTTTCTATAAGCGGAGGGTGACTTGAATTTACAGCCTTCGCCCCCTTGGGACAGAGGGTGGTGTTGACTTGAATTCACAACCCTCGCCCCCTGGGGGAAATAGCGGTGTTGATTTGAATTTACAACCCTCTCCCCCTTGGGGGAGAGGGTGGACCGCCACCGGCGCTTTCTCCAGTCCGTCAGCCGACGGAGCCGGGTGAGGGGGTCAAAACCGTAGCGCCTAATTCAAACTTTTGCCCCGTGCTTTCATGTTGGTGCTGACCCCCTCACCCACCGCCTTGCGGTTCCCCCTCTCCCCCAAGGGGGCGAGGGAAGAAGAATTCTTAATTTTCGTGCTGTATTCATAGTTCACGCAAACTTCGCCAGCAACTTCTTGACCGTGGGGATGACTTCCTCGGGGTCGGGCTGCCGATCTACCAGGGGGAAGCCTTCCGCCACCCATTTGCTTTCGATGGCATCGTACTGCCGGTCGAGTTCCGCGGGGTCATAAAGCCGGCGCTGATCCATCGCCAGCGCGTCGCGTAGTGAGGCGATGTAGGCGCTCAGGCGCGGATGGTAATAGCCCTGGACCAGTTCGTAGTAATCGCGACAGGCATAATCGCGAATCACGCCGGCCCAGAGGGTTAGGATGTCGCGCGCGCGCACGTCCACATCCGCGGGCGCGCCCGGCAGCGTGCGGGCTTGGCGAATCCACGGACTGATCCAGTAAAAGTCATCGTGGCTCAGAAGCTCTTCAATCGAACTCAGGAGGGATTCCAGGAGGCCGGCCTCGCGCTCGAAGGCGGCCCTGTCCAAATCGCCATGTGCTTCCTGCATCTTTATTACGTGCACGCCAAACAGGTCGGCCAGATACTGGCGGGCAATGTCGTTCAGGTCATGCCGGTAGAGAGGATGGTCTTTCAAGACCGGCGCAGCCTCCAGCGCGTGCTCCAACGCCTTGCGTAGGTGGGGGATGAAGGGCAAGCGATAGCTTTCCATCTGGTGGAGGTTACCGGGGTTCCGGTTGAGCCGATGCCAGTAGGCGGGCTGCGTTTGGTCATCGGACCCATAAACACTGGCCAGAAGCTCTTCGAGCACCGCCACCATGGCGGGCGCGGCGCTCCCACCGTAACGCTCGCGGGCGTAATCCTGCGTGAAGGATCGCAGGTGGACTTCCTTGGGATTCCAACCCAGGCGGCATAGGAATTCGTAGAAGAAGTAGTTGTGGCGAATAGTTTCTTCGTTCGGATAAAAGCCCACACATTGTTTGGCGTTGGGGTCGTCAACCATGCTGTGAACCTGCTTCTCGATTAAAGGCAGGCTGCCGTGCATCTGCGTGAGGCCGCCGAAGGCATACACCGCGCCGAAGTACCACGGCCGCCCGTTAAAATAATTCGTGCGCTTGTGTTCGGGAATCATCTCCGCGAATTGGTCGAGCACGCGAACCCGGTCCGCCGGCATGCGCTCCAGGCTCTCCTGCATGAGTTGCGGCGTCCAATGCTGCGGTGCGACGAGGTAAGTCCAAGCGGAGAAGATGCCGACGCCTTGGGGATCGACCTCATCAACCACCTTGAAATTCGCTCCCTGGATCTCCCTGCGCACCTCGCGCTGAAGTTCTTCCGGCCCCACGACATCACATTCCAAATAGTTTTCCAGCCAATAGAGGTGGTCCGCGCCGTATAGCGCGATGTATTCCTCCAGAAAGGCTTTGCCCACATCGTGGTATTCCGGGCTGAGCGGGTGGAGGTAGCGCTGCTTGGGCAGATGGGACCAGGAAAGCTCGAAGGTGCGCGCCTCCGGATGCACGGCCGTATATTCCGGAGGCACAATGCCGGGCACGGCAGGCGCCAATGCGCGCATTCCCCGCTCGCGGAGGTAGCGGAGGATTTTCAGGGTCAAGGCGCTCTGACCTTCGCGCCACTCTTCCGAAAGGGGCCCACGTACGCCGTATTTGATGGGAGCAAAGATTTCATAGGGCGGGCCGGAGTAGGAACTGTCGGCGACCTCCACGCCGAACCGCCTCCAAACCTTCTTCCACACCACGTCCTCGCCGGGGGTATCCCACAGGCTGAGGATATTGAACCGCGCCTTGAGGGCCCAATCGAGGTACTTCTTCCAGTCCTTCCATTCCCACCAGGGAGCGGAATACCAGTAGAGCGTCAGGTTCATGCACATGCGCTCACGGAAATAAGGCTCCGCGGCGATATTGACGCCCTGGGCGGGCAAGGTTTCGCAGCGCGGGACGTGGTCACCGTCCCAGTAAAATCCACAGCCGCAATACTTCCCCAGGTAATGATACACTGCGTAAAGAGTAGCAATCCCCGTGCCTCCTAGAAACACCACCAGGTTCTTTGCGCCGGAGTTGATGGCGCGCACGACGTAGGCCTCAGGATTCCGATGGGCGGGGTCTTCAAGCCGCCCCTGAGCCATCAACTCCTGGGTTGCCGCAGTGCGCCCCACGAGGAAATGGACGGGGCCAGCGCCGGCGCTCGCGGTAGAATCGCCCGAGACGATTCCGGGATGAAAGTTGGTCATTCGGCGCAGAAAGCTCTGGAGTTCTTGGGCTGCCACGGTCTCTGCCGAATCCTTGGGGTTAAGAACGATGGTGACGTCCTGCGGCTTGATTCCCGGAGAAGCGTTCGTG
>JBEKAD010000313.1:0-6645 GCA_050018435.1 Terriglobia bacterium | reverse complement strand
CTGAGTCAGTGAGTGACTGAATCATTGAAAACAAAATGCCCCACTGATTCACTGGTTCAGTGATTCAGTCTAAGGAAAGAGGGAAACTGAGTCACTGAGTTAGTGAGTGACTGAATCATTGAAAACAAAATGCCCCACTGATTCACTGGTTCAGTGATTCAGTCTAAGGAAGAAAAAGATGCCCAATCCCAAACGACGACATTCCAAAGCGCGGAAGAATCGCCGGCGGTCCCACGACCATCTCGCGACGCCCGCGATCGCCGAGTGCCCGCACTGCCACGAATCGAAGATGCCTCACCAAGTCTGCCCGCATTGTGGTTACTACAACGGGCAGGAAGTAATCCTGGTGAAGGAATCAGCTTAAAGTGTTAGGTCTTGGCCCACGGAGATTTGCCCCAGCGCGATCATTTCTTCCCGCGCCGGCCAGATTCCACTGTTTGAACTGATCACCATGCGACGCATTGCTGTTGACGCCATGGGCACCGACTCGGCACCCGAGCCGGAACTCGAGGGAGCGATTGAAGCCGCACGCGCGGGGTACGCGGAGGTCTTGCTGGTCGGACCGCAAGATCGTCTCCGGCACGAACTCAGCCAGCGGAAAGTCCAGGGTCTCCCCATCGAGATCGTTCACGCCAGTGAGGCGGTCACCATGGGGGACAAGGCCACCAAGGCCTTCCGGCAACGGCGCGATTCCTCGATCCGCGTTATGGCGCGTCTGGTGCATGAGGGCACGGCGGACGGCATGATCAGCGCCGGCAACACCGGCGCGGTGATGACCACCGCCAAAATCGTGCTCGGGGCCTTGGAAGGTGTGGACCGGCCGGCCATCGCTCAGGTCTTCCCCACCTCCAAAGGCACGGCTACCGTGCTGCTCGACGTGGGCGCAAACGTGGATTGCAAGCCGCATCACCTGGTGGAATTTGCAGTGATGGGCGAAACCTACTACCGCGTCATCTTCGGGGTGGAGCGGCCACGCATCGGGCTGCTCTCCATCGGCAAGGAAGAACACAAGGGGAATGAGTTGACGCGCGAAGCGCTGCTGCTGCTCAAGCAACTCCCCATGAATTTTGTCGGGAACGTGGAAGGCCGTGACCTTTACAATGGCCGCGTGGAAGTCATCGTTTGTGACGGCTTTATCGGCAACGTGGCGCTCAAGATCAGCGAAGGTCTGATCGAGGCGGTTTCCAGCTTCCTGAAAGAAGCTCTTTCCAGCACCCTCTCCTCCAAGGTGGGTTACGTGCTGGCCCGAAAAGCCTTCCGGAATTTCAGGAAGCGGGTGGATTATTCTGAATATGGTGGCGCGCCGCTGTTGGGGGTAAAGGGCGTGTGCATCATTTGCCATGGCGGATCGAACGCCAACGCTATTAAGAATGCCATCCGTGTCGCGGCGGAATTTTCCGCCGGAAAAGTGAACGAGAAGATCGAACGCGAATTAGCGGCTGCGTCCTTGGGGAACTGAATCATTGAGTCATTGAATCATCGGGTCATCGGGCCATCGGGTCATTGAGTCATTGAATCATCGGGCCATCGGGCCATCGGGTCATTGAGTCATTGAATCATCGGGCCATCGGGTCATTGAGTCATTGATTCACTGAATCAGTGAATTACTAAAAAGAAAATGGTTCACTGACCCAATGAATCGATGACCCGATGATCCAATGACCCGATGATTCAATGACCCAATGACCCGATGACCCGATGAATCGATGACCCAATGATTCAATGACCCAATTCCCAGGAGTTTCTATGTGTGTTGCAGGGGTGCTAGGAACGGGCTCGGCCTTGCCGGAGAAGGTTATCACCAACGCTGATCTGGAGAAGTTGGTTGACACCTCCGACGAATGGATCAGGGAGCGCACCGGCATCCGCGAGCGCCGCCAAGCCGCTCCCCACGAAACCACCTCCACCCTTTCGGTCCAAGCCTCGCGACTCGCTTTGGATAGAGCGGGGATCAAGGCGACGGATCTCGACCTGATCATTTGCTCGACGATTTCGCCCGACATGCCTTTGCCCTCCACGGCCGCGCTGATTCAGCGCGAACTCGGCGCGACCGGCTGCTGTGCGTTCGACTTGGCCGCCGCATGCTCCGGCTTCCTTTTCGGTATGACCGTGGCCGAGCAATTCATCCGCACCGGCGCCGCGAGGCACGTGCTGGTGATCGGGGCCGAGCTACTTTCGCGTTACATCGATTACAAGGACCGCGCCACCTGCGTCATCTTCGGCGACGGCGTGGCCGCCGCGGTGTTCGGGCCGGTCGAACCACCCTCGGGAATCCTGGCGCATGAGTTGCACACCGAAGGCCAGTACGCCGATCACCTTTTCATTCCCGCCGGCGGCACCGCCATGCCCGCTTCCTGCCAGACCGTCGAACAGGGCGCGCACTACATCAAGATGCGAGGCAACGGGCTCTTTAAGGTGGCTGTCCGCAGCCTGGAAGACGTGTCGAGGCAGGTGCTGAAGAAGGCCGGACTCACGGCGGATGACCTCGACCTTTTCATCCCGCACCAGGCGAACCAGCGCATCACGGAGGCGGTTCGTGAACGGCTTGGGGTGAGCCCGGAAAAGGTCTATTCCAACATAAGCCGCATCGGGAACACCTCCTCGGCTTCCATCCCCATCTGCTTGGATGAATGTGTACAGAGCGGCCGCCTGAAGAAAGGAGACTTGGTGCTGATGTCCGCATTCGGCGCCGGTGTCACGTGGGGAGCGGTTTTGATGCGGTGGTGAGGAAAACCCGTCCGTGGTCCGTCGTCCGTTGTTGACCCTGATAGCGAAGCCGCGGCAGTGACAACGGACAACGGACGACGGACAGACTCGAAGGTGAGCTTGGCGAAGACAGCTTTCATATTTCCTGGTCAAGGTTCTCAGTACCCCGGCATGGGCCGGGAGCTGGCGCAGAGTTTCGCTTGCGCGCATGCGGTCTTCGCGGAAGCCGACGCCGCGCTGGGTTTCGCCATCTCCAAGCTCTGCTTTGAGGGCCCGGCAGAGGAACTCCAGCTCACCGCCAACACCCAGCCCGCGATTCTCACGGTTTCAGCGGCGGCCGCGGCGGTGCTGCGCGAGAAGTGCGTGCGTCCTGATTTTGTTGCTGGCCACAGCTTGGGGGAATACTCGGCCCTGGCGGTGGCGGGCGCCTTAAGTCTGGCCGACGCCGTGCAACTGGTTCACAAACGTGGCCAGTACATGCAGGAAGCAGTGCCTGTGGGCCAGGGCGCCATGGCGGCGATTCTAGGATTGGACGCCCTGGCACTTGATGAAATCTGCCGCGAAGCCGCACAAGGGGAAGTAGTTTCCCCGGCGAACTTGAACTCGCCCGGGCAAGTCGTCATCGCTGGAAGCGCGGCCGCCGTGGCCAGAGCCGTCGAAATGGCCAAGGGGCATGGCGCCAAGCGTGCCATCCTGCTCAACGTCAGCGCACCTTTTCACTGTGGTCTGATGAAGCCCGCGCAAGATCGCTTGAGCGCCGACTTGGATGCTACTGAAGTGTCTGACCCGCAAGTGCCGCTGGTGAACAACGTGAACGCGCAGGTGGTCACCTCCGCATCCCTCGTTCGCGAGGGGCTAAAGCAACAGGTCACCGCTCCCGTGCGCTGGGAAGAAACGATACGCCGCCTGCGTCGAGAGGGCGTCGAGTTATTTGTGGAAGTCGGACCCGGCAAAGTTCTTTCGGGGTTGGTGCGGCAAATCGATCGCGCCGCCGAGTGCCTGCGCGTCGAGGACTCCGCCACGCTGAGCGAGGTCACGGCGCGTTTGGCGCCGGGGGGCGGAGGGTAGCGGCGACCGGGATTTCTCACCAGGCGGGCCGTTTTCTTTGAGCGGTCGGAAGGGCGGCGATTCAGCCCCGCCGCAGAAGCGCACCCTGCTACTTTGTAGGTCTCGCGCCCCGTTGAATCAAATCAGTTTCTTGGTAATCCAATCAGATGGGAGTAGGTGAAGGTATGCTGAGTCTGGAAGGACGCGTAGCGGTGGTGACGGGTGGCGCGCAGGGAATCGGCCGGGCCACGGTCATGGCTTTATCCGGAGCTGGCGCCAAGATCGCTTTAACCAACATCCCCTGCGCCAAGCTCGACGAGACCATCCAGGAACTGAAGGACTTGGGCCGCGAGGTGCTGAAGTGTTGCGTCGATGTAACCGACATCGAGGCCGTCCAGGAAATGGTCGACCAGACGCTTGCCACCTGGGGCAAGATCGACATCCTGGTGAACAATGCCGGCATTACCAAAGACAATCTGGTGATGCGCATGAAGACCGCCGATTGGGAGGCGGTGCTCAAAACCAACCTGGATGGCACTTTCTATTGCACCCGGGCAGTTCTGCCTTGCATGGTCCGGCAGCGCTGGGGGCGCATCATCAACATTGCTTCCGTGGTGGCGCAGGCCGGAAACGTGGGCCAAGCGAACTATATCGCTTCCAAGGCGGGCATCATCGGCCTCACCAAGGCCGTGGCTGCGGAGGTGGCCCGGCGTAACATCACGGTGAACGCCATTGCCCCGGGCTTTATCGTCACTCCCATGACCGAGGGTCTTCCTCCGGAAATTAAGGAGAAGATGCTCAGCGTGATCCCCATGGGACGCATGGGCACGGATGCGGAAGTGGCGCACGGCGTGCTTTTCCTGGCCTCGCCGGAAACAAGTTATATTACCGGGCACGTTCTCAATATTAATGGTGGCATGTACATGGCCTAACCTATTGAATCATTGTTTCATTGAGTCATCGAATCATTGACACGAAGAGCTTTTGGCCTTCCAATGATTCAATGAACCGATGAATCAATGATTCAATTCAATGATTCAATCCCTTGACGCTTGCGGGAAGCAAAGTTAGAATGAGCGCCCCCATGTAAACTTGAGGAGGATAGACTGATGGCTTCGCCCGATGAGAAGGTGAAACAAATTATTGTGGAGCAGCTTGGAGTGGATGAGGCGGAAGTGACGCCCACCGCGCACTTTGTCGACGACCTCGGCGCCGATTCCCTGGACATCGTGGAATTGGTGATGGCTTTTGAAGAGGCCTTCGAGATCGAGATTCCCGACGAGGACGCGGAGAAGATTACCACCGTCAAAGACGCGATTGACTACATACAAGCCCACACAAAGAAGAACTGACCAGCGCAGGGCAGGTCTCCACAGGAGGAGTACAGCTTGAACCGGAGAGTGGTCGTGACCGGTGTGGGATTGCTCACCGCCGTCGGCCTCGACACGGCGGAGTCGTGGCGGAATCTATTGGCGGGCAAGAGCGGCGTGGCGCCCATCACCCATTTTGATACCACGGGCTTCGCCGTAAGCATCGCGGCGGAAGTCAAGGGGTTCGACCCGTTTCAGTTCATCGAGAGGAAAGAACTGAAAAAGATGGGTGCCTTCATCCAGTTCGCCCTGGCCGCCGCGCACCATGCCGTGAAGCAGTCGCAACTCCAGATCACGCCCGAAATTGCCGAGCGCGTGGGCGTCTACATCGGCTCGGGCATCGGCGGATTTGATGTCATCGAGCGCGAGCACACGGCGCTCCTCCAGGGTGGCCCGCGGCGGATCTCACCCTTCTTCATTCCCGCCTCCATCGTCAATCTGGCTTCCGGTCACGTCTCCATTCGCCATGGCGCTAAGGGGCCGAACTCCGCCACCTGCACGGCCTGCTCCTCCAGCGCCCATGCCGTGGGCGATTCCTTCAAACTGGTCCAGCGCGCCGCCGCCGACGTGATGATCTGCGGCGGCACGGAAGCCGCCATCACGCCCATGGGCGTGGGGGGGTTTGCGGCCATGCGCGCCCTTTCCACGCGCAATAGCGAACCGGAGAAAGCCAGCCGCCCGTTCGATAAGGAGCGCGACGGCTTCGTGATCGGCGAAGGCGCGGGCATGCTGATCTTGGAAGGATTGGATTTCGCGCTCAAGCGCGGTGCGCCAATCCTGGCCGAAGTCGTTGGCTACGGCATGTCGGGCGACGCCTTCCACATTACGGCGCCGGATGAGACCGGCGACGGCGCGGTGCGCGCCATGCGGGCGACGCTTGCCGACGCCGAGATTCTTCCCGAACAAGTCAGCTACATCAATGCCCACGGCACCTCGACGCCTTACAACGATCGCCTGGAAACGGTGGCCATCAAGAAAGTTTTCGGCGACCACGCTTACAAGATACCCGTGAGTTCCACCAAGTCGATGACCGGCCACTTGCTGGGCGGCGCGGGCGGAGTCGAGGCCGGTATCACGGTTCTCGCCCTGCGTGACCAGATCATTCCTCCCACCACCAATCTTGATAACCCCGACCCGGATTGCGATCTCGACTACGTGCCCAACCAGGCGCGCAAGGCGGAGGTGGAGTACGCCCTCTCCAACTCCTTCGGCTTTGGCGGCACCAACGCCGCGCTGCTCTTGAAGCGCTACTCGGGATAGCTCCTCTTTTTGAAGCGCCGGTCTGCTAGGTGACGATCACCCTGTTAGTGACCTTGAGGAGAAAACCTCAACCTCCGACGCTCCGTGCTTGCCTCAAGGGTAAACGTGCATTATGATTCGACAGCCTCTACTGGACTTATAACGGATGTTCAGCCACCTAGCGAGGGGTAGACTGGCAGGCTGGACTAGCAGTTTCAAGCCTTTAGGCGCTGTTCGGTTAGCTTCTTCCTAGTGACTACGTGTGCTCCCCGGTGAGGGAGTG
>JBEKAD010000312.1:0-6671 GCA_050018435.1 Terriglobia bacterium | reverse complement strand
GAACGGAAAATGGGGTGACCTTCCTAACCCAGGCCGCTGGCCTGGGCTTTGCTAGGCCGCCCCTTTGGGGCTGAATGCGCGCACCCGCGGTGTCCAGCAGAAGATGTGGGACACGATCAGCTGAGAGGCGCGGGATGATAAGAGCAGTGACGAGTGATAAGTGGCGAGTGACGAGCGAAGTACGAAGGCGGAAAGGCGGGCAGGCCCGACCGACAAACACCCAGCGTGACACACTACCCCAAATCGGTTATCGGTAATGCAAGGTGAGAAGATGAATCAATTTGCTGACTTCGAAAATCACAAATCGCAAATCACCCGATCTCCCGATCATCCGTGGGGGTTACGAATTAATAAGCCAGACACGCCGTTAGGCAATATAATGCCTCCCCCCGGAAAGCAACCGGCCCGGAAGGGTCGAAGCAAGGCGCGCTGGGGGGCGTGCCGCACCCCTACTGGTTTTAGGATAAAGGAAGAGCGATGAGTGAATCGATAACGTTCTGGGTGGCCTTGACGCGCATTGAAGGGCTGGGAATCCGCGGGTGTCACAAGCTCATCGAGCATTTCGGGTCGCCGCAAGCGGCCTACATGGCGTCGCTGACCGAACTGGAGAGTTGTGGTGTTCCGGCGCGGGTGGCGCAGGCGATTTTCGCTCAAGCGGCGCTGAAAGACGCCGAAAAAGAGGTGCAGGAGGCGGCCAAAGCCGACTGCCGGCTGATCGTTTTCGACAGCGAGGATTATCCCCCGCTGCTCAAGCAGATTCCCGACGCGCCACTGCTGCTCTATGTGCGGGGTGACGCGAAGGTCCTCTCGCAGTATGCGGTGGCGATGGTGGGAACGCGGCGGCCCAGCGCTTACGGCAGCTCCGTAGCGCACCGGTTGGCCCACGACCTGGCGCAGCGGCAACTGATGCTCGTCAGCGGACTTGCCCGCGGCATAGATTCCGCCGCCCACCGGGGAGCATTGGAGGCCAAGGGCAAAACCGTGGCCGTGCTAGGTTCCGGCATCGATGTCATTTACCCGCGGGAGAATAAGCGCCTCGTGGAAGAGATCGCGAAGTCCGGAGCGGTGATTTCAGAATTTCCCCTGGGCACGGGGCCGACCCCGGAAAACTTTCCCATCCGCAATCGCATCATCAGCGGACTTTCCCTCGGGGTGATCGTCGTGGAAGCTGCGGAGTACAGCGGCTCGCTGATTACGGCGCGCCTGGCGCTGGAGCAAAACCGCGAAGTCTTTGCTGTGCCGGGAAATATCACCTCCGCCCAAAGTTTCGGCCCCAATCATCTCATCAAGCAGGGGGCGAAGCTGGTGGACCAGTGGATGGATGTGATTGAAGAGTTTCCGGCCGAAGTCCGCATGCAGCTCTTGCCGCCCGCGGAGGCATCGGAAGGAGAACCGATGGGGGCGCATGCGGCCACGCTTTTCGAGGCCTCGCTAACCCCGGAGCAGAAAGCGGTGTTCGAAGTCTTGCGGGCTGACCAGACGTCCTTTGTGGATGATATCGTGAGCGCCGCGCAGGTTCCGCATCCCCGAGTTCTGGCGGCGCTCTTGGAATTGGAGATGAACGGGTTGATCCGGCAGTTGCCGGGAAAGAATTTTATCCGTAAACTGTAAGGCAAGGGAATCATCGAAACAAGTTGAGGAATCAAATGCACGCTGAAGGATGATGCGTGGAGTAGTTAAGAAATTGAGAATGCTTTCTTGAAAGGATCGAAGCTGATAGCTGGTGCCGAGTTGCAGAAATGAGCGACAGTATTTGTAGGCGGAAGGACGGGGCTTTAGCCCCGTCGTAGAACGCGGGTTGATTTTAGGGGCTTTAGCCCCTGAAGCGATGCGGCTTCAGGGCCTGAAGGCCCTTTCTACCCTCTGCCCAGGGGCGGCGGGGCTAAAGCCCCGCCCTTCCAAACCTGTCGTGAGAAGTACGGCCTAAGACCCGGTTGCCGGTTACCATTACATAGGGGCTTATGAGTAAATCGCTGGTCATTGTAGAATCGCCCGCCAAGGCGAAAACCATCAACAAATATCTGGGGCCTGACTTCCTGGTGAAGGCTTCCATGGGACACATCATGGACCTTCCCAAGAGAGAGCTGGGGGTCGACATCGCTCACGGTTTCAAGCCGACCTATATCACCATCCCCACCCGGAAGAATGTGATCGCCGATCTGAAATCCGCGGCGAGCAAGGCCGGCGCCGTTTACCTCGCCGCTGACCCGGACCGCGAGGGCGAGGCCATTTGCCAGCACCTTCACGAGCTGCTGAATTCGAGCAAGAAGAAATTCTATCGCGTGCTCTTTAACGAAATTACCCGCGACGCAGTGAGGGAAGCGTTCGAGCACCCGAAAGAGATCGATGCCCACCTGGTAGACGCACAGCAGGCGCGCCGTATTTTGGACCGCCTGGTGGGCTATCAAGTCAGCCCGCTGCTTTGGGACAAGGTCAAGCGCGGCATCTCCGCGGGGCGTGTGCAAACCGTCGCCCTGCGGCTGATCGTCGAACGGGAACGGGAAATCCAGGCCTTCCAGAAGAAGGAATACTGGACGATCACCGCGCACGTGGAAGGCAAAAAGCCTCCGGTCTTTGAAGCGCGCCTGGCGAAATACCAGGGGAAGGATATTGAGATCCCTGACCAGGCAACGGCTGACCAGATTACCGCGGCGATTAAAGCTGCCAGCCTGATCGTGCAGTCGGTCACCACCAAAGAGAAGCGGAAATACCCGGTGCCGCCTTTCATCACCAGCAAGCTTCAACAGGAAGCCGTGCGCAAGCTGCACTTCTACACTAAGAAAACGATGATGGTGGCGCAGCGCCTTTATGAGGGCATCGAACTCGGCGCCGAAGGCTCCGTCGGCCTCATTACTTACATGCGTACGGATTCCACCCGCGTGGCGGAAGGCGCGCTCGCGGCGGTGCGTGGTTACATCCAGAAAACTTTCGGAAACGATTATCTGCCCGCCGAAGCCATCCATTACCGCAGCAAGAAAGGCGCCCAGGACGCGCACGAAGCGATCCGGCCCACGGACGTCTTGCGCACGCCCGATTCGCTCCGCAGATTCCTCGACCCGGATGAATTCAAACTCTACAAGCTGATCTGGCAGCGATTTGTCGCCTCGCAAATGAACCCCGCGGTCTTCGACCAGACCACCGTGGACATCGCGGCGGGCGACTATCTGCTGCGCGCCACCGGCTCCGTCGAGAAGTTCAACGGCTTCCGCGCTGTTTACGAAGAGGGCAAAGATGAAAAGGCGGAGATGGAAGAGGACGAGGAACTGAAGCTCCGCCTGCCGCAAGTGGCGGAGGGCGAGCGCCTGACCCTGCACAAGATTCTGCCGGAACAGCACTTCACCGAGCCGCCACCGCGGTTCAACGAGGCCACGCTGGTCAAGGCGTTGGAGGAGAAGGGCATCGGACGGCCCTCCACTTATGCCAGCATTCTTTCCGTCATCCAGAACCGTGAGTACGTGGAGAAGAACCAGGGACGCTTCTATCCCACCCAACTCGGCATGTTGGTCAGCGACCTGCTGGTAAAAAACTTCAGCGATATTTTCGACGTCGCTTACACGGCGCGCATGGAAGAAGAATTGGACGACGTCGAGGACGGGAAGCTTTCCTGGACCGATGCGCTGGATGAATTCTACAAGAAGTTCAAGAAAGACCTGCGCTTGGCTGAGCGCGAGATGGCGGACATCAAGGGCGAAGGCATTCCCACCGACATCAAGTGCGAGAAGTGCGGCAAGCCTATGGTCATTCGCCTGGGCCGCAACGGGCAATTCCTGGCTTGCACAGGTTACCCGGACTGCGACGGCACCAGTGACCTGCCCCCGGAGCTCGCCGCCAAGTACTCCAGCGCCGCGCCGCCCGCGCCGGAAGTTGCCGCGGAGAACTGCGAGAAGTGCGGCAAGCCCATGGCCGTGAAGCGCGGCCGCTTTGGCTACTTCCTGGCCTGCACCGGCTATCCGGAATGCCGTAATACCAAGAAAATTGTTATGAAAGAAGGCAATGCCACCGCGGTGGGCGACCAGCCGTTGGAAGAAAAGTGCCCCGAGTGCGGCAACCACCTGGCGATTAAACACGGCCGCTTCGGGCAATTCATCGCGTGCAGCAATTACCCCACGTGCAAATACGTGAAGCGCGAGACGCTGGGAATTCCCTGTCCGGAAAAAGGCTGCACGGGTGAGCTCGTGGTGCGCCGGACGCGGCTTCGGAAGACGTTTTATGGTTGCAGCCGCTACCCGGAATGCAAATTCACGGCCTGGGATAAGCCCGTCGCCGAACCCTGCCCCCATTGCGGCTCGCCAATCCTGTTGGAGAAATTCAACAAGAAGAGCGGAGAGACCACGCGCCACTGCCCCAACGAAAACTGCAAGTACCATCGGGCGGTGGCGTAAGGGTAGCTGGCCGTGCGTTCCGGTTGCAATCTTAGCCCAACTTCCGCACCCTGGTGCCATTTTGGCTGTTTGGTGCGGGGTTAGTCTTTTGTTTTCACCGGCGGTGCTTGGATGGGCCAAAATAGTGTCTAAATGATATACCCGTCCCCAATCCTAAAATCCCACATAGTAGCATTAATTGATGGTAGATTTGTCTTGACATCACCCGGACTTCCCCATTATAGTGTCTACAGCATGTACATCCGCAAAAACTCGCGGACCTACAAGGGCCGCACCTATACCAACTATCTTCTGGTCGAATCCGTCCTCACTCCCCAAGGCCCCCGCCAGAAAATCATCTGCTCGCTGGGCGATCTGAGCCCCCGGCCTAAGGAGGAATGGGTAGCGCTGGCGCGCAAGCTGCAAGCCGCGCTGCTCGGCCAGCAGGAACTCCGGGTCGAGGACCAGCAGGGGGCGGAACGGGAAGGGCTGGTGGCCAAGGTGAAAGCTGCGCCGCGGGGGAAAAGGGGTGGCCCGCGAGTTGCCCAGACCCCGCTCCCGGCAGCGCCCGCCGCCGAGGTGGTGGCGGTCGATCCCGCGCGCGTGGAGGTGGAACAGTGTCGGGAGGCGGGACCGGTCCACGTCGGCTATCAGTTCTGGCGCCGGCTGAAGCTGGACGACATCCTGACGCGGCGGGGCTTCGGGGAGCGCGCGCGCACCCTGAGTTGCGCCATGGTCCTGAACCGCTTGATTCGTCCCGGGAGCGAGTTGGCCATGCCCGACGGGGTGCGTTCGACGGCGCTGGCCGACCTGCTGGAGACCAGCTTTGAAGGGTTGAACGAAGACGCTTTATACCGCCATTTAGACCCGTTGCATCCCCAGCGGGCCGAGATCGAGGGGGCGCTGGCTGAGCGCGAGCGCGACCTGTTCCAACTGGACCCCACGCTGTTCTTCTACGATGTGACTTCGACTTATTTTGAGGGCCGCGCCCTGAGCAATCCCCAGGCCAAGCGAGGCTACTCGCGCGATGGCCGCCCGCAGTGCAAACAGGTGCTGGTGGGGCTGGCGGTGAACCGCGACGGGTTTCCCCTGGCGCATGAGGTGTTCGCCGGCAACCGGCACGACTCGACCACGGTGAAGGCGATGCTCGAGGCGCTGGATCGCCGCCTGGGATTGAAGCCGGGGCAAACGGTGGTGGTGGACCGGGGCATGTGGGGGGAGGAGACCCAACAGGCCCTCGGCCTGTGGCGCCTGCACTATGTGGTGGCGGAGCGGCAGACGGAGCGCAAGCCGTGGCGGGAGGAGTTCGAGGACGCCGAAGGATTCGAGGAGGTGATTCGGCAACCCTCGCCGCGTAATCCCTTCCAGAAGAAAACCACGGTTCGGGTGAAGATGCGGCGCGTCGGAGACGAGACCCATGTGCTGTGTCTGAGCCGTGAGCGGGAACAAAAGGACCGCGCCATTCGCGAGTTGCACGAGAAGCGCTTGGTGGCGGATCTGGAGAGGTTGGCTCGGCGCGTGGCCCAGGGCGGCAAGCGCGCCGAAGCGAAGAAGGTTCTGGAATCGATCGGCCGACTGAAGGAACGCTATCCGCGCGTGGCTCGCTACTACCGGATGGAATACGACGCTGAAGCCAAAGCTTTCCGCCCTACCCGGGACGAAGAGAAACGGGCGCGGGCGGAGAAACTGGACGGGAGCTACTTGCTCAAGACCGACCGCACCGATCTAACGGCGGATGAGGTCTGGCGGATTTACATCCTGCTGACGCGCGCCGAGGCCGCCTTCCGCGACCTGAAGAGCCCGCTGGGGGAGCGACCGATCTTCCATCACAAGGAAGGGCGGGTGGAAAGCCACGTGTTTCTGTGCGTGCTCGCCTATCACCTGCTGATCTCGATCGAGAAAACGCTGCTCGACCAAGGAGTGCACACTTCCTGGGCCACGGTGCGTGAAACCCTGAAGACGCATCAGGTCTGCACCGTGGTCCTGCCCACTCCGCAGGGCCCGGTCCTACGGATTCGGAAAGCCTCGACGCTTGAACCGGCGCAGCGGGAGATCTACGAAAAACTAAAGGTTCCCATGCAAGTGATTCGCCCCAAAAATAACTGGTCGGAAACATAAAAAATAGTGACTGAAAAATGCGCAAGTGCTTATTTTTCAGTGGGCCGTCTTCAAAAATGCGGAAGTTGGGGTAACGTGGGACGGACACGTGGCCACCATAACTGTCTCCGACGAGAAGGCTTCCGGGCAATGGATACGTGCCCATTCCGTTCTCCAGCGGCTCTCCATGGAATATCATGACCTCTACTGGGA
>JBEKAD010000311.1:0-6683 GCA_050018435.1 Terriglobia bacterium | reverse complement strand
AATCTCCTACCCTCCCCCCCTTGGGGGAGAGGGTGGCGCGAAGCGCCGGGCGAGGGGGTCACCCAGGAACGAATTGAGAAGTAATTTCCTGAGACCCATTATGAACAGTATTGCCCTTAGCACGGCCATCTTCGCCTTCCGTCCCCCTGCGCGCGTACTACGTCGCCACCCGCACCTTCACGAGCACCACGCCGTGTTTGGGCACCAGAGTGGAGTAGTTGTCTTCAAACACCCCGCGGTCAAGGTGCTCCCAGAGGTCGCGCACCTGCACACGGCCGTGGAATCCGACTTCCGCAAAGCGTAGCGTCATGTTCATCAAGGAACGGCCGCGGTTGAACAATCCCACTGCCTTGGAGCCGTCCGCAAGGGGTTTCATCCATACCTCGAGGGGGCCTTCGCAACTCACGCGGTCGCCCTGGATTCCAGCCGGATCCTGATCCACGGCGATAACCTCGCGGTTGCAGAGGATGGATTGAATTTCCGGTGGCATATTGGTGAGGTCGTTGCCGGCGATCAGGGGCGCGGCCAGCAGACACCACAGGCTCATCTGGGTGAAGTTGTCGACGGGTTTGAAATGTGCGTTGCCGACCTCCAGCATATCGGGATCATTCCAGTGCCCCGGCCCCGCGAAGGGCGCCAATCCGGCTTGCGTGAAGCCGTTTTGGCTGAGGCTTGTGTAGTCGTCGTGAATGTCGTTGGTGGTGCGCCATAGATTGGCGCCCACCGACGGGGCCCAGGCCCAAACACGATCCATGCCGTACTGGCAGAGGCTATACACGATGGGCCGGCCGGTGCGGCGCAAGGCGTCGCCCATCTTTCGGTATGCCTCGATCATCATTCCGTGCGCGGCGGGGAGGTCCGTTTCCGCGAGTTTGTTGAAGGGATCCTCCATGCCGCAGAGGTCATATTTCAAGTAATCGATGCCCCAGGCGGCGTAGGTCTGGGCGTCTTGTTCCTCGTGGCCAAAGCTGCCGGGACGGCCGCCGCAGGTGCCCTTGGACGGAGCGGAATAAATTCCCAGCTTGAGACCCTGCGAGTGGACATAGTCGGCGAGGGCCTTCATGTCGGGGAACTTGGCGTTAGGGTGAATCACGCCCTGGGAGTCCCGCTCGCCTCCCCAGCCTTCGTCCATGAGAACGTATTCGTAGCCGACGGCCGTCATACCGCTTGCCACCATCGCCTCCGCTTGGGCGCGAATCGTGGCGTCGTCAATCTGGTTCTTGAAGTGGTTGTAACTGTTCCAGCCCATGGGCGGTGTGGCGGCGAGCAAGGGTGCGGCAGCGGCAGGCGTCGCCGTAACCGCTGCGAGCGCCGGGACGGTGGCCGATGCTGCTTTGAGGAAGTCTCGCCGTGAGCAGTACACCTGACACCTATTATGGGTGGTATCCATGATCTCTCAGGTACTTCAGAAGTGCCGCAGGATGATCGGTCTGGATTCCATCCGCGCCTTGATCGATCGCGGCCTGCCATGACTCCGGGTTATCCGCTTCGCCCAATCGATCCACGTAAATCTTGGCCCCCGCCTGCCTGGTCATACTAATCATAGGCTCTTTGAAGTCGCTGGCGTAAAAGGCGACAACCTTGAGCTGAAACTTGTGCAGCAGATTTTGCAGGACGGTTTCGTTTCTGGCCTCCGGCATGATCCAAACGTCGGGATTGAGCTTGGCAACACCCTCAAAGAATTCGAGATGATAGCCGTAAATGACGGTGTGCGAGAGCATGCCATACTTCTTGAGCGCGCCCAGCAGGGCCTCCGGGGAGGCGTCCTTGGTGTCGGCATAAATGCCGATTTTGCCACGAGCCATTTCGAGCATCTCATCGAGGGTGGGGACCTTCGTCCCGGCAAATTGCGGGCCGACCTTTATACCCGCATCGAGTTTGCGAATCTGCTTTAAGGTCATCTCCCGGATGGTGCCCTTGCCGTTGGTCATGCCGTTGACGGTGGCATTGTGCATAATGACCAGTTTGTGGTCGGCAGTCGTGCGAATGTCGCATTCCACGTAGTCGATGCCCAGATCGATGGCGGCCTTTAGGGACAAGAGGGTATTGGACGGAATACCCTCGTGCGCGCCCTGGTGGGCGATTACCATAATGTGCTGGGGCTTAGCCTGAGCCAGGCTGATAACCGGCAGCAGGACGGTCAAGAGGGTGGTCAGAGGCAGGTTGCGCAAGATAGTGCCTTTCTTTGTGAAATTTTTTCATAATTTCGACATCCATCCATAGTCTAATTGGCCTTTGTGCGTCAAGCGAAAAGACGGTTGGGTACTGGGTCAATTTGATGTTGTAGCGGCGAGTTTATCCGTCAGCCGACGGACCAAATGGCGGCATAAAGCCGCCTTTACATCAAATTGACCCACTACCGGCATTTGACAATGCGAGTAACGGGCAGTAGATTAGCCGCACCTAAAACGGAGGGAGGATCATCACTATGAGTCCCAAGAAATCAAAAACGTCTGCGCCGGGATTTTCGCGGCGGGAATTCCTTTTGACGGTTGGCGCCGCTCCGACCGTCAGTTTGATGGAAGGCGAAGCCAGTGGCCTGCCACGCTCGGTCCCGGGGGCTGAAGCGGGCAACGCCAGCGGCAAGTTCACTCCCATTGAGTTGAGCGCCTACTTCAACTCGTCCTCGCGGGAATTCGGAACCCGCGAGAAAGTCGGGCTGATCAGTGGAGATTCTGCCAAGGACTCCCTGATCCGCGTCCCCGCAGGCAAGCGTGACTTGCAGGGCATTCCCTTTGTTTTGGGGCCCGAAGACATGCAGAGCAAAGGTTGGATTGTCCTCAGTACCAAGTCCGGGCCGGCGGCCACTGCACGAGTGGAAATCCCCTTAGGGCAGAAAGCGCATTTCCTCTGCCTGACCTCATTCTGTGACTTTGATGAGAACGAGGACCCGGAGCCGGGGAAGGACGTATTCCAAAAGGTGGGCCAACATTTGGGCGATGTCACCCTGATGTACGAGGACAATGGAACGCGCGTGTTGCCCATTCGCCGCCGATTTGAAACGAACGCGGTGGTGGAGCCTTGGGGGCACCTCTGTTTCGCTGCTTTGCCCCAGGGCAAATTGCGGGCATTGAAGCTCACTGACCCCCTCCGCAGTGCTAGCGGGTGGGGAAATCTCCAGACTACCATCGGCGGAAACAACGCGGGAGGCCCGGGCCTAGGAACCGTTTCGGTGTGCGCGCTTGAAAACCCTGAGCCCGACCGCAGCATTCGTGCCGTACGGATGGAAGCGGCCGGCGAGGATGCCCTGGTGATCTGCGGCTTGACGCTCTATCACCGCGCTGGGTATCCCCTTCGCTTCGAGCCGCGCGCTTTGTACCGGATTACCCTACCCGAAGCCGCCGCTGAAGACGAGACCCGCTGGCAGGTGGATGTGGATCTCGGCACGATAGGACGCACGTTTGCTCTGCCCGATTTCGAGCCGGAGGCGTGGCTGGCCGCTCCCGCAAAGGGACTGGGTGAACATGCGGTGGTCAGCCCCGGCGCCCGCTATCTTTATGCGGAGGTCATCGCCAACGTCGATGCGACGTTGACCCTCAGCGATTCCAAAACCGGGAAGCAGTATGCATTCGATCTCGCCAAAGTTGTTCCAGGCAGCGAAATGGAAGCCACGGCGGGAGGCGGAAGCATTGAGATCATTGAGCGCGGCCGCCGATGGGTCCACTGCCGCGTGCTCGATCCTGAAAGCAAGCAGCCCACTCCCGTACGTCTCGCCTTCCGGTCGAAAGAGGGCCGCTACATTCCTCCTTACGGACACCGTACGGAGATCAATGATGGGTGGTTCCAGGATTACGGCGCCGACGTCAAACTGATGGACACTTCCTTTGCCTATGTGGATGGCACGTTTCAGGTGGAACTTTCTCCGGGAGAAGTGTACCTGGAAATGACCAAGGGTTTCGAACACCAGGCGGTGCGGCAGAAGATTGAAATCCAGCCGGGGCAGCGCGAATTGACCTTGGAAATTCCCCGCATCACCAACTTGCGTTCCAAAGGCTGGGTGACCGCCGACACGCACACCCACTTCTTATCTCCCACCACGGCTCTGCTGGAAGCGCAGGCCGAGGGATTGAACCTCATCAACCTGCTGGCGGCCCAATGGGGAGACCTCTTTACCAATGTGGGTGATCTTTCGCATGGACCCGTCCTATCGGCGGATCGCGATTCGATGGTTTGGGTGGGAACCGAGAATCGTCAGCACATCCTCGGCCACATCGGGCTTGAGGGCGTGCAGGGAAAAGCGGTTTTCCCCATGTCGGCGGACGGCGCGGGCGAGGCGTACTTGGGCGATCCGACCTGGACCAGCATGGCGGAGTGGGCTGACGTCTGCCGCCAGCGCCAGGGTCTGGCGGTGGCCGTACACTTCCCCTATCCCACCGGTGAAATCGCTGCGGATATTGTGCTCGGCAAAATCGATGCCGTGGAGATTTGGCCGCAAGACGATCCCAAGATGCATCACAAGGTGATTGAGGAGTTCAACACTTTGCGCTACCTCGACTGGTATCACTACTTGAATTGCGGGTACCGCCTGCCGGCGGTGGCGGGGACGGATAAGATGGGGGCTTACATGGCGGCGGGCACCAATCGTGTTTACGCCTACCTCGGCCAGGAGGAGTTCAATTATCCCAACTTTGCCAAAGCCGTGCGGGCAGGGAATACCTTTGCCACTTCCGGCCCGCTCTTGATGTTCCACGCCGATGGCCGTTCGCCGGGAGCGGAAATCACTCTGGGGGCGGGCGGCGGCACAATAGAAGTCACTGCCGACGCGCAATGCTTTGTGCCGATCCATCGCCTGGAGGTTATCTTCAACGGCAAAGTGGTCGCCGTGAAGGACGAGCCGGCGGGAGCGGGAGCGATCCACCTGACAGAGAAAATCAAGGTTCCAGGGCCGGGCTGGCTGGCGGCGCGATGTTCTTCGCAATCCCCCCGCACAACTGCGTGGAATTTTAAAATTGCCGCGCACACCTCGCCGGTCTACGTGCAAGTTCTGGGGAGGGAGCTGTTTTCGCCGGAGGCCGCGACCTACTTCCTAAAGATCATCGACGGGGCGCAGATGTATGTTGAGACGCTCGCCACGCGGCCGGACACGGAGACCTTTGGCCGGGTTCGCAAAGTCTACACCGATGCCCGCGCCGAATTGCACCGCCGCATGCATCAGCACGGGATACCCCATTAGGAGGGGGTAGATGGCATGTGGTAGGTGGCAGATGGCAATGAGGTGGTCGTGCGTGGTAGATGGCATGTGGGCTTTTGTTTTGGTAAATATTCTGCACCTTTTGTAGGGGCACCCCTCGGGGTGCCTTGGGCAGGGCAAGCCCAGCCCCTACAAGACATGTAGGGTTGCGGACGCGTTGCGCTACCCGCTTTGAGGGCCTTAAAGACCTTCGAAATCGTGAGGGGATACGGCGGCTAGATGATGGCGTGCCAATGAGCTGGCGTGCTTGATCCGCGGTTCCCGGCGGAGGAGAAGTTCCGCCATGCTCTGAAAAGGAATCATGTGTTTCGATTTTCGAGCATAAGGTCTATAAATGAAAAATCTCAGAATCTTGATTTTGTTTCTCGGGTTATCGATCCCCTCATCCCTTATCGCCTCGACGTTACATCTCCAGGTGGTGGATGAGACTGGCCAGCCGACATGGGGGCAGGTGGAAGTGCGCGGTGCCGGGGGAAAGATGTATCAACCCGCCGAGGCGCTGCGCGACCTTACGGCGGGAACGCACAATGTGCAGCCGGAGTATCTGGGCAGCTTTGTTGTTCATGGCGAATGCCAGATCGAGGTTCCTCCCGGGCGTTTCCTGGTGATTGGCGAAAAGGGCCCCGAATACACGCGCGTGGAGAAATCGGTTACGGTGGCAGCCGATGGCGTGACCAACGTGACTGTGGCACTCCGCCCCTGGATTCGGATGGGGAAGATGGGGTGGTGGAGCGGCGACCTCCATGTGCACCGCCCGCCCGCTGACGCGCAAAAGGCGGTTTTGGCGGAGGATTTGAACTTTTGCCCGGTCATCACCGACTGGCCGCGCCGGAAGAATTATCAGTTCCAGACGGGCGACATTTGGGGGGCTGAGGCTAATTCTGTTATCGGAATCGAGGCCCGCCACTTCGTGACGTTGAGAAATGCCGACGATGACCGGGGGGGTGGGGCCTGGCTGTTTTTGCAACTCCCGTCGCCGCTCCAAGACCTTAACAAGTCTGCGGACTGGTGGCCCTCAGTCTTGACCTACATTCACCAAGCCCGCGACCGGCGGGCCGCCAGGAGTGTCTTCCCCTGGGTCGATGCGGAAAAAGCCTTCTGGTGGGAGGTGCCGGTGGTCATGGCCCTCACGCCGGCCGATTCCATGGAAATTCTCTGCAACCAACTGACCGAGTATGGAATAGAGGCCAGTGAAGCCTGGGGGCGTCCCCGCGAACGCAGCTTTGCCGGCCGCGAGGGGTGGCTGAATTACATCCTGAGCCTCTATTATCATTACCTGAATCTGGGGTTTCACCTTCCGGCTTCGGCGGGGACGGCCAGCGGCGTCCTTCCCAATCCGATCGGTTTCAATCGCGTGTACGTGAATTTTTCTGGGCCTGTCTCGGTGGAAAAATGGTTTAGGGCCTTGCGCGAAGGCCCCAGCTTTGTCACCAATGGTCCCATGCTTTTCTTCCATGTGAAGCCGGAGGGGGCGCTGATGAAAGCTACCGTG
>JBEKAD010000310.1:0-6712 GCA_050018435.1 Terriglobia bacterium | reverse complement strand
GGAGGGGTTCTCGGACCCAGGCCGTTGGCCTGGGCTGAGGTAGTTCGCCCCTTTGGGGCTCGATTGGGCATCAGCAGCATCAGCACCCCCGGTGTCCAGCAAAAGATGTGGGACACGGTCAGTCCCAGGGGAGAGGGTGCCCGACGGAGGAGGGCGGGTGAGGGGTCTTTTTCAGCCCCATCGAACCTTGACGGAACCCT
The DNA here is from genome assembly GCA_050018435.1 of Terriglobia bacterium. GTDB lineage: Bacteria > Acidobacteriota > Terriglobia > UBA7540 > UBA7540 > Bog-366. Next base: position 6,512 of record JBEKAD010000310.1, on the reverse strand, counting down.
GCGATATCGGGAAGAGGATGTAGCCGGCATCGCCTTGCGCTCTGGGGTGCCATGAAGCGGAACCCGGGACCAGGGGCTCAGCATCACCCCGAGTTCCGAATTCTGCGCCCCCATCCTATAACTACATTTATTTTCATCAACATCGTGGAGAGGATAGTTTAACTCTTTTGTTTTCATCAACATCGTGGAGAGGCGAAAAACGGGCATTTTTTCTACATTTGTTTTCAATAATTTAACGAACCTTAACCCCATTTTTTGCCCCCCTTTTTTTCGATGACCCTGCCCGCGGAGGATAGGCTAACTATTTTGTTTTCAATAGCATAGATTTTTGCAAGGTTTTCGCTATTCATTGCTAACCCCTTTTGTTTCTGGTACATCGTGGAGAGCCGCGCCACTTTTTTCGCCCCGACTCCCCATTGTCAAGCTAACTCTTTGTATTTGAACGAGATAAAGCGTTGAGACATTTTGACGCTAAACACTAACCCTTTTTGTTTCTGGTACATCGTGGAGAACCGCGGGCTTTTCGAGTGCCCTCCGATCAAGCTTGGGGGATTCCCGTGGCCTGTGGCGCGCGGCATCACCCGGACGCCCTTCCCACTACTATAGCCTACCATGTAGTTACGGATTTGTCAAGAGGAAAGATTGTCGCTTTTAGATTCTGCTAGTAGAGGCGGGTTTACCCCGCCAATTAGTCTGCACTGCCTCCGTGTTGGTGCCTTTGAGGGACGGAGAACACGAAGGGAGCCGTTCTGGTTGGGCCCGGATGCGGCGCAATGAGCCTTTCGCGCGGGGCGGTGTGCAGGGCACTGGCTACCGGAGTTCCACATCGAGCGCATAGATTTCCCGGCTGCCCGCCTAAAGCGCCTCCCCGACGCGGCGTATGAGCTATTGGAAGCACGGATCAGGGCGCAGGCCGTCCCATACGAGGCCTGCCAGTCGAGGGCGTAGATTTCCGAAGTGGCGGGTCACGTGGCGAGGCGGAGGGAGCACTGCGGGCCTGAAAAGCGGAGCTTGGAGCGAAGCGAGTTCAGGTTGTCACTTCTCACTGCCTTCAAAATTGCTGACCAGAACAGCGTCGCTGATGCTTGGGCGGTACCGCACGAAAGCAAGGTGTTTGCCGTCGGGGGACCAGGCGAGGGAGAGGATTCCGCCCGTCTCGAAATCGGTCAACTGCTTCGGCGGGCCGCCCGCCAGTGGCTGAGCCCAAACATCGGACATACCTTTCTGATTAGCGGAAAAAGTGAGCGACCGGCCATCCGGCGCCCAATCCACTAGACCCAAATGCACGCCGGGCGGAGCGTCAAACGTCTTGCTCGGTGGTCCTCCCTGGATCGGCAAGATTAGTAGCTTCCTGGGGTCGTCAGCCCCGCTACAGGCAATCCACTTCCCGTCGCGGGAAAACGCGAACCCGACAGTTGGCTCGTCGCGCAACAGCACGGGCGTGCCGCCATCGATGGGAATCTTCCACAGGGTGCGCTCGTTGCCGCGATGCGAGAGATAAACCACCCACTGGCCATCGGGCGAGCAGCGCGGGCCGAAGTCGTAGTGTTGATCGCCGGTCGTCAGTTGCTTGAGGTTCCCACCCTCGGAATCCACTCGCGAGATACCATGGGACTGAAGCAGGATGTACCGGCCATCGGGGCAGGCCGAGACCCCCAGCCCCCACCCCGGCGCTGCCACCGGAAATTCTCTCGGATTACTCCCCTCCTGGTCCGTGATCCAAAAGGTCAATTTTCCGCTCGAGTAAGAAGTGTAGAGGATCCGGCCGTCGGCCATCCAGGAAAAGCCAAACAATCCATCCTGCTCGCTGGTGCCAGGGTTGATCTCCCGGGCGTGACTCCACTCGCCTTGGGCGATCATCCAGAGGTGGGTAAGACGCTTGCCGGACACAGTGACGAGGGTCTTGCCGTCCGCAGTGACGCTCACGCCACTATAGTCGTTCATATCATTGGTAACTCTCCGGTCCTCCCCGCTGGGGTAGGCAAGGTACCAGATCTGGGAATGATGCTCTTGATCGTAAGCCGACAGCACCAAGCCGCTCCCACCAGGGAGCCACGCTACCCTTCCCACCGTTCCCCATTGTTTCGAGCTGAACGTTTGCTCTTTGCCATCCCGCACATTGACAACCGTTACGGAAAATCCGGAGTCCATGGCCCCGACGGCGATGGCCTTGCCGTCAGGGGACCAGGCGGGCCCTCCTGTTTCAAACTTGCCAGGTGCTTTGCGCGTGGCGAGCTTGCGCTCTCCGGTTCCATCTACGTTGGCGATTACCAGAGCCGTTTGCTGCTGGTCCGGGTACCCTCGCACGAAGGCTAGCTGCTGGCCATCCGCGGAAAGGGTAACGGGACTGTCCACATCCACGAGGAGCTTTCTGGAAGCACCTCCGAGCACGGGCAGCTGATACAGCACCCCAAGCCGAGGGTCCTTGCTATCGTATCTGACGTAATAAACGTAGTTGCTATCGGAAGAGAAAGTCAGTCCAGCATAGCTTGCATCCCCGGGCGGAATGACTTGCACGCTGCTCGAGGATGCAATCTGGCGGACCCAGAGGGTTTGCAGGCCCGCGTCCGTGGTGACGTAGGCCAGGTATTTGCCATCAGGGGAAATGACCGCGTGGCCCACTTTTCCGCTGGCCGTCAGCATTGTTAGCTTCATCGCCTGGAAAGGTGCCGGCGACTCCTTGTGAGCCCCGAACTTATATAGGCCCACCACGATCGCGACTAGGGCCAATGCGATCGCCCCCAGGATGACTGCGATCTTCGGGGTTTTGACTCTGCTGATGGCTGCCGCCGCAGCCGTAGGTGCGGGCATCGGACTGATGACCACGGCGCGGCCCGAGTCCGTATCGCGCTTCAGACGCTTCAGATCGGCGCGAATTTCGCCCGCGCTCTGGCAGCGAAGGTCACGGTCTTTTTCCAGCGCCTTATTGATGATTTCTTCCAGCCTGGCCGGCAGTTGGGGGTTCAAGCGCACGGGCGAGGTCGGCGCTTTGTTCAGGATGCCGTCGAAGATGGCCGCCGTGGAGCTGCCGGAGAACGCCGGATGGCCGGTGGCCATCTCGTACAGGACGACCCCGACGCTGAAAAGATCTGTGCGCGCATCGAGGTCCTGCCCCAGGGCCTGCTCCGGGGACATGTACGCCACGGTTCCCATGGCCGTGCCGGGGGTGGTGAGGTGAGCCACGTCCTGGGTCGCGGTAGCAGCGATATCCTCATTGCCGGACCCACGGCCAGAGCCCGCCCCCACCGGTTGCATTAGTTTCGCCAAACCCAAATCCAGAATCTTGGCCTGCCCACGCGTGGTGAGGAAAATGTTCGCCGGCTTGATGTCGCGATGCACAATGCCCTTGGCGTGCGCCGTATCCAGCGCGTCGGCGAGCTGGATGCCCAGCTCCAGGATCTCGTCAACCTTGAAGGGCTTGGTGGAGATGCGGTGCTTCAGGGTCTGCCCCTCCAGCAGCTCCATGGCGATGAACGGCCGGCCGGCTTGCGCGTCGACGTCGTAGATGGTGCAAATATTGGGGTGATTGAGGGCGGAGGCGGCCTGCGCCTCGCGCTGGAAGCGCTCCAAGGCTTGATGGTCCTTGGACATTTCTTCCGGCAGGAACTTGAGGGCGACGAAGCGACGGAGCTTGGTGTCCTCGGCCTTATAGACGACACCCATCCCGCCGCCACCAAGCTTCTCCAGGATGCGGTAGTGAGAAACGGTCTGGCCGGTCATGAGACGATTGCCTCACAGCAAGATGCAGGCAAACTTCAATCGGCGCCAGCATACGCCGCGGCTAACGGCAAGTCAACGCGCGGCATTCGGAAGCGCCGAGTTTGTGCAGTTCAAACTCTGTGGCTCTTATCTTGAGGTGCGTCCACTTGTTGGTTAGCACGTGGATTCGATGTTCTTGTGCGAATCCAGTTTTCACAGAAGGGCGGGCGTGACGGTCGGGCCCGGCCCACGAAGAGCAAAAAGCCGCAGAGTTTCTGAGAAGCGAAACTCTGCGCTACCGGCTATCGGCGACGGTTTCGATCAGATTGGACCCTGGCGCCGCGGCCCTCGGGGCGGGCAGAGAATGGGGATCGCTTCGCGGTGGTTGCGTCGATAGATCCGAAAATCCTCCTCATCAACCGTGATCACGGTGTGGCGGGGGAACAGTTCGCTGAGACGGATCAGGCAAAGATCGGCCAGATCAGGGTGACGGTCCTGGTAGCGTTCGGCCAGTTGTGCGAGGCGTTGCTGGTGCTTGGCCATTTCAAAAGCGATGCGCAACATTCCATCCTCTACCAGGGACAGAACATACGGCACCGAGCGAAGATGGAAGGCTGCCTCCGCCAAAACCGCTTCGCAGGTGAGCAGCGGCTCGGTAATGGCTTTGGCGATCTCCACCGCCCAGGGATGAAAACGGTCGGTGCGATTACCGAAAGCCACGATCAGGCCGGTGTCGGCAATGGCCTTCATGAGGGCGCAAATCCTTTGCGTGAGGAGAGATCCTGTGGGCCGCTGATTTTTCCCGCGAGCCGAAGGAAACGCGGCTTCCCGGTCTCGGATTTGGCACGCTCGAGTTGGTGGCGGATAATCCGGCTGGCGGGCAGACCGGTCTGCCGGCGTCTTTCCTCGAGCCATTCGGCAAGTTCCGGTGTAAGACGAATTGTGATTGTCTGACTCATATGCTCAAAATGTAACACAAACGGAGAATGCCGTCCACTGAGGTCGCAGCAAAAACCTTGCGGCGCACGTGATGGGAACTGACAACGATGAGTTTGCGGCGGGCGCTTATAACGCCAGCACCCAACGTTGAGGTAGTGTCTCAGTTTGATGTAGAGGCGGCTTTATCCGTCAGCCGACGGACCATTTGGCGAGGTAAACTCGCCGCTACATCATCAAACTGAGACACTACCAACGTTGACACTTCCTGCCCTGCCGGAGGAAAATGTGATGGATGCAAAGGTGTCTCAAGGCCGCATGGTTCGTGGTGCTGGGCATGGTTGTGGCTGCACCCATCGTCTGCGCGCAGGTCCCGGAAAAACTTCCCTCCCCCGCAATCGATTCTGATTGGAGCTACACCAGCCCCGGCCCGGCGAAATGCGTCGAGATCGGGAATGTCTATCTGCATAAGGGGAACCTGAAGGGGGCTCTCAGCCGGTTTCAGGAAGCGCTGAAGGACAACCCGCATTACGCGCCGGCGTACCTGGGGTTGGGCAAGGTGTACGAGCGAATGAAGCAGAAGCAGAAAGCGCTGGAGGCCTACGAGCGTTACCTTGACGAGCTACCCTCCGCCAAAGACGCCGCCGAAGCCCGTGACGCGCAGCGCGCCGTGACGCGTTTGCAGAAGCAGGTGGGGCCGAGTCCGAAGGGCAGTGACAAGTGACCACGCGCGTGACAGGTGTCAGGTGCCAGGTGCCAAAAGCCCGGGGTTCGGGGCTCGGGACTAGGGACTCGGGGCAAGGGGCAGGATTGACGATTGAGGATTGACGATTGCCGATAGACGATTGGCAATTGGAGAGTGGCGAGCAAGGGGTTTAATCGCCCGATGGCCCGATGACCCGATCGCCCGATCCTCCTCGCCCCCAACCCCCACCGACGCTATCCCCCCTCGGGGGGATCCGGCTCTTCCGGGGCTGCCGGCATCTCCGCGTCAGCATATTCTTGCAAGATACGCTCGGCGCGCCCAACGTCCTCCTCGCGCACTAGCAAGTGAATGTCCATCACCGGGAAGGGCTCTCCCGCAACATCACCGGAAAGCGCGCAAGGAATTCCCTGCGACTCCAGGACGCCGCGCGCCACTTCCGCACCCATCCCGGAGTCTCCCGTGAAAATGCGTACGGCGACCAGCTTAACGTCCTTTTCATTGGCGATCTCAGGCCGTGGAGGCGCTGCGGGCGGCGAACCAGGCAGCAAGAAAGCGCCACAGTCCTCGCACTGGCCAGTGCCTTCCACGTATTCAATTAAACATTTAGCGCAATACGGCATAGTGAAACCTCGGCCTTCCACCCTAAGTATAAATCCTTCCAGAACCGGCGCGTCGAGGATTTCTGAGGGGTGGGTCATTTTGATGATGTAGCGGCACGTTGATCTCGCCAAATGGTCCGTCGGCTGACGGATAAAGCCGCCTCTACATCAAATTGACCCACTACACGGCGTTGTAGGGGTCGCTGAGTTCACAAGAAGACTGGATTCCTGGTTCCGGAGGTTAAGGTGACAAGAACAAGAGTCATGGTGTGGTGTGCACTAATGTCAGTTGCTTTGATTTCGGCTCACATAGGCTTGGGACGGATAGGCGCAGCGGAGCACAATGTTGTGCTTCTTTGGCCGGGTGGGGCGCCGGGCGCAGTGGGCAACCAAGATGCTGATCGGCCCTCCCTGACGCTTTACGTTCTCCCTCCGAGCCAACCGGCCCGCAGCGCCGTGGTCGTGTGCCCAGGAGGCGGCTATGCCATGCTGGCCATGGACCACGAAGGACGCCAAGTGGCGGAATGGCTGAATTCCTTAGGAGTCGCTGCATTCATCCTGAAGTACCGCCT
>JBEKAD010000309.1:0-6749 GCA_050018435.1 Terriglobia bacterium | reverse complement strand
GTCCACGCCCGAGGCGGCCTTGTTTATATGGACGGCGCCAACATGAATGCGCTCGTGGGAGTAGTGCGGCCGGGGGATTTTGGCGTCGATGTCATGCACCTGAACCTGCACAAGACCTTTTCCACTCCGCACGGGGGCGGCGGTCCCGGTTCCGGTCCCGTGGCCGTGAAGGAAATCCTGGAGCCGTATTTTCCCTCCCCCGTCGTGGAAAAATCGCCAGAAGGGAAATTCCAGCTTAATTACGACCGCCCCAGGAGCATCGGGCGCGTGCGCGCCTTTCTAGGGAATTTCGGGATGGTGGTTCGCGCCCTCGCCTATATGTTGGCGAACGGACCGGAAGGATTGCGGCAGACTACCGAGGACGCGGTCTTGAACGCCAACTATGTGCGCAGCGGGTTGCGCGAATCCTATGAGCTCCCCTACGACCGGCCCTGCATGCACGAATGCGTTTTCTCGGACCGGCGCCAAGCGGCAAAAGGCGTCCATACCATCGACATCGCCAAGCGGCTGATCGACTACGGATTCCACCCTTACACCACAGCATTTCCGCTGATTGTACCGGGCGCGCTGATGATCGAGCCTACCGAGAGCGCCAGCAAAGAAGAGTTGGACGCCTTCATCGACGCCCTTCAGGCGATCGCCGACGAGGTGGAGCGAGATCCGGAATTCGTTCTGAAAGCCCCCTACACCACGCGCGTCACGCGCCTTGACGAAGTCGCCGCCGCCCGCAAGCCCGTGCTGCGCTGGAAGCCCGCGCCGGGAACCCCCAGACCGTAGGGTTCAAAATAGGAAGCGTAGCGCGGACCGCCGCCTTTGCGGTCCGCGTCTTTTCTCGCCATGATGTTACAAACTGTTGTCGTGTAGCGCCGTGTCAAAGTTGCGGCGTCCTTTTCCCCGATATTTCTTCATCACCGTGCGCCTGCTTCCTCGGCGTACAAAGTTGATGGAGTCTGACTTCAGGCTGTTGGCCCGCGCCTTCAACCGAGCCCGCGCTTTGCACCGTTGCTATTTGACATTCACCTCAATCCGGTGCGCGCAGGGTTGGTCGGCCACCCCCAGGATTGGCGATGGTCGAGCTTTAACGAATATGCCGGCATGCGCCCCGAGGAACAACGACACCGCGTTTGCAAGGATATTGATTTCGAGATCCCAACTAACGCAGTGTCGGAGCCGTAGGCTGCGGCGACGAGGCGGTAGCGTGGACCTTTTCTGGAGATCTGCGATTCGTCCCATTTTGACAACGAAAAGCCGCGGACTTAAACGGTCGGTCCGCGCTGCCGGCGCGGAATGTTGAGCCGCTTCGCTCCTTTCAATTCTGCCGGAAGGGGTTTACGACGTGAATCCCATTGACTTGTGGCGCATCTTGCAGATCTTCGGAAAAGAGTACTTTACAACCAGCGTGGTGGGCCATCTGCACGATCAACGCATCCCAGAAGGAAAATCCGTGAAGGCGGCTAAGGTCGATAGCGGCCAGGACGTCAGCAAGCTGTGGAGTAGCAACGTCGAACTCGGCAAGCAATTCAACCTTACGGCGAGCCACCGACGGTTCAACGTGCAGCTTCCGGGTGACCGTGACGAAATACTCTTGCAGGACCTGGAGTGAAACAACCCCGGTCCCCGCACGCCGGTGCTCTGCGAGGAGGTCAAGCGCGCGCCGTTGCTTCGCCGGTGCTGACTTGTCGTCCCCGTAAATGATAATGTTGGTGTCGAAGAAGCTACGAGCGGTCATGAATCTCGTTTCGATTGAAGCGCCAGCCACGCGCATGGCCTCGACCTGAAAGGTGGTTGAACTCCTCGATGCTCCGCTCCGCATCGTCGCCGCCAGCCAACCTTTGCAGGTACTCACGGACAAGCTGGTTGAGGCTCTTGCCCAGGACAGCGGCTTTCTTTCGGGCACGGGCTACGACCTGCTCATTGATAGACAGAGTTACATTCATGCACACAGTATATGTGCGCAAACATCACGTGTCAAGCTTCCCTTCAATGACAGGAGGATAGAAGCGAATGTACCGGCGCAATTTTCTGAAGCAATCCGCCGCCCTTTTAGCCTTGGGAGGCACACCGCCCATGTCAGGCAAGCCGCACCTCGAGAAAACTCCCGCGGAATTCGCCGCGTTTCAAGCCCGACGACGAAAGGAACTGTGGAGCCTGCTGGGAGATTTGCCTTGGGGCCACAAGCCCGGCCCGGCCACGGTACTGGCGACGGAAAAGCACGACGGCTACACGCTTGAGCGCCTGGTCCTCGGCCTGAACGGAGTCGAACCGGTTCCCGCGCTGCTGCTGATCCCCGACAAGCGCGCCCCACGCGCCCCCGGCCTGCTTTACATCCACTGGCATGGCGGCATGTATGACCTGGGCAAGGAACAACTCCTGACCGGGGTTGCTGCCCAACCGGCCTATGCGCCGGTCTGCGCAGAAAAGGGACTGGTGACCCTGGCCATCGACAGTTGGTGTTTCGGCGAGCGGAAACACGATGAGAACGGCGGCGCGGGCGAGGAGTACGCCTTCAAGTACATGATTTGGAACGGTCAGGTTCTTTGGGGAATGATGATGTTCGACGAATTCCGCGCCGTGGATTACCTGGCCAGCCGGCCGGAGGTCGATGCCAACCGGTTGGGCGCGCTGGGAATGTCCATGGGTTCAACCAAGGCGTGGTGGCTGGCGGCGCTCGACCCGCGGGTGCGCGTCTGCCTGGATGTCTGCTGCCTCACGGATTTCGCAGAGCTCATCAAACTCCACAACCTGTTTCACCATGGGATTTACTATTTTGTACCTTCCTTGCTCAAGCATTTCCAGACGGCGCAAATCAATGAACTCATCGTACCGCGCGCCCACCTGAGCGTAAACGGCCGCCTGGACGAGCTGACCCCTCCCGCCGGGGTGGAGCGGGTACGCGATTACCTGTTGCCACTCTACCAAAAGTATGGAAAACCCGAAGACTGCCACATTGAACTGTTTGATTGCCCGCACCAGGAGCTTCCCCAGATGCGCAAGCTCATCCTGGAGTGGATGGATACCCATTTGGTGAAACCCATGGACAGTTAATCCATACTATATATGGGGGTTAATCCCCCTCTAAACCCCGTAATATTGTGGTTTTCCCTTTACAAGAGTCGATCGATATGGTAATTGTTCATTGAACCTGTGGGGGTCATAGCGCGAGCCGTGCCAGGAGGCGTTTTGGCTGGGCCGAACATATGTTGGATTTATGGATTAAATGTCCCGTGTGCGCCCTTCAATCCAAAATCGCAAATCCAAAATCCAAAATGGATGAGGGTGTGATTTGTACAAGCTGAAGAAACTCGAACTGCTGGGGTTCAAATCCTTCGCGGACCGGTCGCGGCTGGAATTTACTGATGCCGTTGCTGCGGTAGTGGGACCGAATGGTTGCGGAAAGTCCAATCTTTCCGACGCCATCACTTGGGTGCTGGGTGAGCAGAGCGCGCGCCTGCTGCGCGGCGAGCGCATGGCGGACGTAATTTTCAATGGTACGGGTACCCGCCCCCCCACGGGAATGGCGGAAGTCAGCATGACCCTCGTGAATCCCGAATACAACGAGGCAGGGGTACCGGAAGAAGCGGAGTCCGCCCAGGAAAGTGAGCCCGCCGCCGCGGAACTCGCAGGTTTCGAACCGCAAACTCCCGGCAACGGTAACGGGAACGGCAGCGGAAATGGCCACGGCAGGAGCGCGAAAGCGCGTAACTTTCACCACCGTTCCGGCGAAATCACCGTGACGCGGCGGCTCTTCCGCTCGGGTGAAAGCGAGTATCTGATCGATGGCGACGTCTGCCGCTTACGTGATATTCAGGACCTTTTCATGGGGACCGGGCTGGGCCCGGAGTCTTATGCCATCATCGAACAAGGTCGCATCGGCCAGATTCTCAGCTCGAAACCGTCTGACCGGCGCCTGATTCTGGAAGAAGCTGCCGGGGTTTCCAAATTCAAAACCCGCAAGCGCCTGGCGGAGGCCAAGCTGGAATCGTCACGGCAGAACCTGTCGCGCATCACTGACATCCTGGAAGAAGTCACGAAGCAAGTGAACTCGCTGAAGCGCCAAGCCGCGAAGGCGCGGCGCTACCGCGAACTTCATGAGGAGCTGCGCGGCCGCCTGAAGACCGTCCTGACCTCCCGCCTGAAGGCGCTGGAGGGTGAGTTCCAGCGGCTGCGCGCGGAACTCGCCCAGGTGCAGGAAACCTGCCTGGCGGCGGCCCAGGAATTGGAAGCGTTGGAGCGCGAGCAGAAAGGCGCCGCGCAGCGGCATGAAGAACTGGAAGATCAACTCACCCAATGCCGCGAGCGTTTGTCCCAGGGCGACCTTGAGCGCGAACGTCTGCTCTCACGCCTGGAGCAAGTCAAGCAACAGACCGGAAACCTGGAGGCGCGCACGGAGGAAGCCGCGCGCGAAAGCTCCGCGCTCCAGGCGCAGCTTGCCACTCTCGAGCAGCAGACGGCCGAGCGCGCCCAACAGATAGAGAAATTGCAGCAGGAATTTGCCGCGGCGAAGGACACACTGGCCCAAGTTGTCATGCGCCAGGAGGATCTGAACTTTCAGCTCGGCGCCGCCGAACAGGACGTGGAAAGTTGCCGCCAGTCCCTGCTGGCGGCCGTTAGCCATGCGGCGGAGCTTCGCAATCAGCTTGTACAGGCGGAAGAGGCGGGCCTGGCTGTCGAGCGCCAAGCGGCTCGCACTGATGCGGAGAAGTCCCGCATTGAGGCTGAGCATTCTCGGCTGGCCGCGGAGCTTGAGGCTTACCTCTCCGCGCATCAGCGCGATGCCAGCACGTTGGCAGAGTTGGCGGCATCCGTTTCCCAAACCACCCACGATCTGGAACAAGCTCGCAGCGAAGAGATCTCCCTGCGCTCGCAGGTCGAAGCCCTACGCCGTGAGTATTCCGGCAGCATGGCCCGCAAGGAAGCGCTGGAGCAATCCTTGGCGCGGCACGCTTACAGTACGGAGAGTGTGCGTCGCCTGCTTTCCGGCGAGATCCCAGTGAACGGGCACCCGTTCCAGCCTATGGGGCTGCTGGCCGATTTTGTGGAAGTCTCACCGGGTTACGAAGAAGTGGTAGAGGAATTCCTGAAGCAGGAGCTGGAGTGCGTGGTCGTGGAGCAATATGGGCAGGCGCGATCCGGAATTGCTCTGTTGCAGAGCCAAGGTACGGGACGCTCCACCTTTTTCGTCACCCATTTGCCCTCGAGCGGGCACTCGCGCGGCAACGGCGACTCGCCCGTTCGCACTGAACCCGGGGTTGTGGCCGCGGTCCGGGAGCTGGTGCGCTTCGAATCCAAGTTGGGTTTGAATGGCGATATTGTTCTGCCGTCCCTTGCGAACGCCTACATGGTGGAAGATGATGCCACCGCCGAGCGCCTGGCGAGCGCTTACCCGGACTGCCACTTTCTGACGGCGAAGGGTGCGCACTACCATCATCGTATGGTTTCAGGCGGCAAAGGCTCGAATGCCGGGCCCCTGGCTTTGCGGCGTGATTTTCGCGAGCTGGAGCGGCGAACGGCGGAATTGGAAACGCAGATCAGGGCCAACGAGGTTGCTCTGGCAGAAGCCGAGGCGCAGGCGAAACGCCTGGACGCGCAACTGAAGAGTCTGACCGGCAGCAAGATGGAAGCAGAGAAGAAAGCCGTTGTCGCCGACGAGAAGCTTCGCCAGACGCGCGAGAGCCGCGAGCGCACGCGCCAGCAGCTCGACGCGCTCCTCTCGGAGGCCGCGGTGCTCGAGCGCGAGCGCGCCAGCGCGGAGGAACGCCAGACGAACCTGCGCGCCGAACTGGAAGCCGCCGGCATCGCCAAGAGGCAAAGCGAAGAGGCAATTACCCTGGCCACCCATCTGGCGCGCGAACTTCGCGCGGGCTTGGACCGGCTGGCGCAGGATATCGCCGACGCCCAATCCGCGGCGCGGGCTCTGGAGGAAAGAACCCGCGCGGCGGAGGCGGAAGCAGCGCGGCTGCTGGCGGCGGCGCAGGATTTTCACAGCCGCCTTGCCCGACTGGCCCAACAAACGGAAATCTGGCAGCAAGAGCGTGAGCGATTGGCACAAGAGAGTGAAGCCCACCAGCTTCACCTGCAACAACTTCAACTCGACCTGGAAGCGGCGCGCATTGAGCTGCACAACCTCGAGGAGGAATCCCGGACGGTCCGGGCGCAACGCGATACTTTGGGCCTGCGCGTGGACCGAGCGCGGGCGGAACTCGAGGCCCGGCGCCAAAAGCGCTCCGAGACTGAGGTGGCGCTGGCGCGTGCGGAATCCGACTACGCGCACCACTCGCAGCAATGCCGCGATGAATTGAACACGGACCCCGCCGCCCTCCTAGTGGAATTGGCGCCCGAATCGGTTCTAGCGGGCGAAGCCTTGCAGGTTGCGGAAGAAGAATTGCGCCAACTGAAGACACGCATTGAGAATTTGGGACCGGTTAACATGATGGCCCTGGAAGAACTTCAGGAAGCGGAAGAGCGTTTAACTTTCCTCGACACGCAGCGCCAGGACCTGCTCTCTTCCATTGAAGACACCGCGCAGGCCATCCGTGAAATCGATCAGGTCTCCCGCCAGCAGTTTCTGGAGGCGTTCAAAGCCATCAACGCCTACTTCGCGGAATCGTTCCGGGTTCTTTTTGGGGGCGGCATCGGGGAAATGCGGCTGGCCGACGAAAATGACGCCGATAGCGGCATCGACCTGGTGGCGCAACCGCCCGGAAAACGCCTGCAAAATGTGCTCCTGCTTTCCGGCGGCGAGAAGGCCA
>JBEKAD010000308.1:0-6749 GCA_050018435.1 Terriglobia bacterium | reverse complement strand
TGAATCCATCTTGGAAATGGTCTGCACCGTGGCGCCGACCACCAGCACGGTGCTGATTACCGGCGAAAGCGGCACGGGCAAGGAGTCGGTGGCCGGCGCTATCCACGAGGCCAGCCTGCGCCGGGAAAAGCTGTTTGTTTCGATTAAGTGCGAGGCATTCCCAGGAACGCTGCTCGAGAGCGAGTTGTTTGGATATCTCAAGGGCGCATTCAGGGGCGCCAAATCCAACCGCAGGGGCATCATCGAATCGGCTCACGGAGGCACGCTGTATCTGGACGAAATCGGTGAAACCAGCCTGGATATGCAAGTCAAGCTGCTGCGGGTTCTCCAGGAAGGGACCTTCCGTCCCCTGGGCGGCGCCATGGACGTGTCCGTCGATGTGCGCTTGATTGCTTCCACCAATCGCGACCTGAAGAAGATGGTGGCGAGTGGCCAGTTCCGCGAGGATTTCTATTACCGTGTCAGCGTCATTCCCATTCACGTTCCGCCCCTGCGGGAACGCCCCAGCGATATCGAACCTTTGGCGCGGCACTTCCTGCACAAGTTCACCCTTCAGATGGGGAAGCCACTGAGCGATTTTGACGCCGAGGCTTTGGGCGCCCTGCACCGCTGGAGTTGGCCGGGGAATGTGCGCGAGCTGGAAAATGCCGTCGAGCACGCGGTGGCCGTCAGCGATGGACGCGACGGGGTCGTCAAGTTGGCCAATTTTCCCGCATCGGTCACCGGGATTGCCGCCACCGGCCAGGGGGAGATTCAGATTCCCGCCGAAGGCCTCGACTTTGAAAGCCATGTTGCCCAGATCGAAAAGCAGTACCTGCAAGCCGCCTTGCACGCCACCGGGGGAGTGCGCAGTCAGGCCGCCGACCTCCTGAAAATGTCCTACCGCTCGTTCCGCCATTACGCGAAGAAATATGGGATCTGATGGGGAAGCGGTGGTTTGAGCCCCCAAGGGGCGACCCAATCTAGCCCAGGCCAACGGCCTGGGGCAAGCGCGGAATCAAATTCATGCGTGCGCCCTGGATGGCGTGTCGAGGATCATGAGCCCCCAAGGGGCGACCCAATCTAGCCCAGGCCAACGGCCTGGGGTAAGCGCGGAATCAATTCAATCTCTGCGCCCTGAAGGGGAGCGCCAACTAAACCCCATGCCACAATCGCTATCGAAGTTGTACATCCACCTCATCTTCAGCACCAAGCAGCGCGCGCCGCTGCTCCTGCGGCCGCTTCGCGAGCGGGTGCACGCCTACCTGGCAACCGTCCTCAATAATCTCGACTCTCCGGCTCGAAAGGTGGGGGGCATGAGTGATCACGTTCACATCCTCTTCCGGATGTCGAAGAACCACGCCTTGGGGCACGTGGTTGAAACCGTCAAAACGGTTCCTCCAAATGGATCAAGACGCAAGGCCCCGCGCTGCGGGCGTTCCACGGGCAAAATGGTTACGGAGGTTTTTCGGTGAGCCCCTCGGAGGTGGAGGCGCTGGCCGAATACATCGACCGCCAGGAGGAACACCATCGCGTGGTAAGTTTTCCGTATCGGAAGTATTTGCAGACGTACGGGGTCGAATATGACGAGCGATATGTGTGGGATTGAAACCAGATAGTGGGCCGCCCCTTCAGGGCTCGGGGGGTTGAAATTGATGGGGCCGCTTAACCCAGGCCGTTGGCCTGGGCTAGTGCGCCTGAAAGCGCAAACGATCGGAGAGGTGGAAGTCCTCTCCAAGTCAACGTAACTTGAAACCGACTGCAACTGCGTCGCCGCGAGGCGGGGTGGGGAGCAGCAGGAGGTGAACGGCCAGTCCGTACGAAGAGAAACTCGATTCGGCCGGCGGGGAGTGGCGAGTCTGCTAGCTGAGGAGGAAGCCCCGAGATCCCGGAGGGAGCGGAACCCGTAGAGGGATGCCGTCTTGGTCCGATCCACCGACAGGTAACGTGCCTGGGTGAGACGGAGCGCCCGCAGGTGGTTGGAGACAGAATGGCCGGAAGGCCGATGGCGTGAATCAGGGAGACCGGCGTGCCGAAGAGCCGCCCTCGTCGCCCGAGAAGGGCCGGGAAGAGCGTGTGCACGTCGGAGTCAGAGCGCCCATAGTAGCGAGGAAGTGGCGTAACGGCCATGGAGCGAAGGGAGCGCAGGAAGGTGGAGACGTGACGGACGAACCACAGCAAGCACCCCCGGGCGGAGTGCTCGGAAAACGAGCTCTACCTGCCGGAGAGACTCAGGCTCGATGGGCTTGGGTCGAAGCCGAGGTATGGACGGAACGGATGTTGACGGCTCTCGAACAGGGAGTGAAAGGAGGCAAGTGGTACAGCTTGATGGATAAGGTCTGCGCTCTGCCGACTCTGCGGCAAGCCTTCGCTCGCGTGAAAGCCAACCACGGAGCGGCGGGAGTGGACCATGTGACGGTGGCCGAGTTCGAGGGTCACTTGGAAGCAAACCTGGAAAAGCTGGCGCGCGGGCTGCGGGAGGGAAGCTATCGCCCGCCAGCGATTCGGCGTCACTGGATCTTCAAAATGGGGAGCAGAGAAAAGCGTCCCTTGGGGATTCCGACGGTGCGTGACCGGGTGGTGCAGACGGCGCTCCGAGCAGTGCTGGAGCCGATTTTCGAGCGGGACTTCGCGGCGCACCGCTACGGGTTTCGACCGAAGCGGGGCTGCAAGGACGCGCTGCGCCGCGTCGACGCCCTGTTGCCGGCAGGATACAACGGGGTGGTGGACGCGGACCTGAAAAGCTCTTTCGACACCATTCCGCATTCGGCGCTGATCGACCGAGTGAAGGAAAAAGTGGCGGATGGCCGGGTGCTCGAACGGCTCGGAGCGTTCCTCACCCAAAAGGTGATGGAAACAGCGGAAGGATGGACGCCGGAGGAGGGAACTCCGCAAGGCGCCGTGGTCAGTCCGCTGCTGTCCAATATCTATCTCGACCCGCTCGACCCACAAATGGCGAAGCAGGGCTACGAGATGATTCGGTACGCCGATGACTTCGTGATGCTGTGCCGTAGCGAGGCGGAAGCCCGTGCAGCACGGGCCGAGGTGCAAGCGTGGACGGCCTCGGCGGGATTGACGCTGCATCCCACGAAGACACGGAGCGTGGACGCCCGGCTGCCGGGCGGCTTTGACTTTCTGGGTTATCACTTCGCGGCGGGCACGCGTGGGCCGCGCGCGAAAAGCTTGAGGAAGTTCCAAGACACGATACGGGGTAAAACCCGGCGGACGCACGGACAGAGCTTGTCGGCCGTTATCACCGACGTGAATCGCACACTGCGGGGCTGGTTCGCGTATTTTCAGCACAGTCGTCGTTTCGCGTTCGAGGTCTTGGACTCCTGGGTCCGCATGCGGCTGCGCAGCATCTTGCGTTACCGTCCGGGACGCCGGGGCCGAGGCCGCGGCACGGACCATCACCGCTGGCCCCATGCCTTCTTTGCCGAGCACGGGCTGCTCTCTCTGGTCGCCGCCCATGACTCGGTCGCTCAATCCTCTCGGAGGTAAAACCACCGACTGGAGAGCCGGATGCGGGAAATCCGCCTGTCCGGTTCGGAGGGAGGGGGACCGAATCCAATCGCGTCTCCCTACCCCTATTTATCTTGTGCCCTTGCAGGGCAGGAAAAACCTTCCGTTCGGTCTCGCCCTGCTGCACGCCGAGGCAGCATATAGGTCGTGTATACTTCCAAGGTCGGTAGCTGGATCATTGGCACTTGCCCCTTGTCATATTCATGGAGGAGAAACCTTGCGCAGCACGGCAATCAAGATCCTGGTTCTGACTTCAATACTCACCACCCTGGCCCTCAGCCTGCCGAATGACCACCCTGCGTTGCAGCCTTATCCAGGGACGGGCATGTTCCTGATGCTTTCGGATATTCACTTCGACCCTTACGCGGACCCCGCGATCATGGAACAGCTTGGGGCAAAGCCGACGGAGGCCTGCCAGACTCCAGGTTCCTCGGCGTTTTCGAAATTTGGCAGCGACACGAACTATCCTCTCCTCAAGTCGACGCTCGACCATGTGGTGGCGACGGCCGCGGAGAATCATTTGCACTACGACTACGTGATGGTGACTGGCGACTTCCTGGCGCACCATTTCGACACGCGTTATCGCCAATGTGTGGGAGGCGGGGATGAAGCCTATCGGAAGTTTGCGAGCGACACGGTGAGCTTCGTCGACGGCATGATTGCCAAAGCCCTGCCCGGAGTGCCGGTTTTCGCCGCGCTGGGCAACAACGACTCGGACCGGGGGGATTACGTGGAACCCACCGAGTTTTTCCTTCAGAGCGTGGGGCGGGATTGGAGCCGCGCGTGGGGGAACATCCCTGCGGCGGCTCGGGCAACGGCCTTGGCGTCCTTTGGAAGGGCGGGGAATTATGCGCTGCCCCACCCCACTGCACCGAACGATGACCTCGTCATCTTAAACACCACCCTCTGGGCGGCCACGAATACTGCGGCTTGCAGTGAAACGGATCCTGATCCCGGCGGACAGTTCCAATGGCTGGGAGAAGTCTTGGGCAGGGTCAAGCGCGCGGGGGGAACGGCCACTTTGATCATGCATGTTCTACCCGGCATCGACGCTTTGAGATCCTCCACCGGCGCGCCCCAATCGTTCTGGACCGATCACTGCACACAAAAGTTGATCGCAGAATTGAGCGATTCCCGCGGAGTGGTCCGCGAGATTTACGCGGGCCATATCCATCGGGATGATTTCCGGCTCTTCCCGGACCGGGAGGGAAGACCGCTTTTACCGATTCACGTGGTTCCGGCGGTCAGCCCCGTTTATATCAATAACCCTGCGGTGGAAATTGGCTGGTACGACAAGAGCAACGGCGAGCTCCGGGATTACGCGCCGCTCTATTTGGATCTCGGCAACCCGAAGCCCTCCTGGGCGACGGAGTATATCTTCACGCGGGCGTATGGGCGCCCACGGCCCAACCTTGCCGCGCTGGAAGAGCTGAGTCGAGCGATTCACGAGGGCAATCCCAATTCCGGCGTGGGCAAACAGTACGCGAACTACTATGGGGCGGGAGTGCGTTGGTTTCTCACTCCGGATAACTGGTCAAATTATTCCTGCGCGCAAACGGAAATCACCCTTTCCCGTTTCGCCCAGTGCATACGCGCCGGAGCCAGCCCGAGACCTTGACTCGCAGGCCCGGTGGTGGTATCCATGCAGCGTTTTTCCGAGGATGGATAGAATGGGTACAACTAGCCCGAAATCTAGCAGCGTACCCCGCCATCCCGGGACGTGGCACGCATGCCTATTCTTTGCGCATCCGCCGCAGGTTGCCGAGAAGCCCCTTCACGCAAGAGTCTAACCTGGCGTTCTAGCCGTTACTGTTACGAACCGGGCGCCGGAGAGAAAAATCACCGGCATCAAATTCGAGGCCCTCATGCTTGACGCACTCACCGTTCATCGCTTGCACTTTGCTTATACCGTCACTTTCCACTATTTGTTCCCGCAGCTCACCATGGGGTTAGCGCTGCTCATTGTGATTTTGAAAACGCTGGCGCTGCGAACGGGTGACGAACATTACAACGAAGCGGCGCGCTTCTGGGCGCACATCTTCGGCATCAACTTCGTCATGGGCGTGGTGACGGGAATTCCCATGGAATTTCAGTTCGGCACCAACTGGGCGCAATTCTCCCGTGCCGCCGGCGGGGTGATCGGCCAGACGTTGGCCATGGAAGGCGTGTTCTCATTCTTTCTGGAATCGAGTTTTCTGGGACTTTTCCTTTTCGGCGAGAAGCGCCTGGGCCCCCGGGGCCACTGGTGGGCTGCCTTCATGGTTTTCCTGGGATCGTGGCTCTCGGGCTACTTCATTGTTGCCACGGACGCCTGGATGCAAAACCCGGTGGCTTACCGGCTGGGCCCGCACGGCGAAATCATGCTCGCCAGTTTCTGGGGGCTGCTGTTCAATCCCTGGGCGCTCTGGCAGTACGCGCATAACATGAGCGGCGCGGTCATCACGGGGGCGTTTGTTATGGCCGCCTTGGGAGCATTCTATTTGCTGACGAAACAATTCCAGGCGCAGGCGAAAACCTTTGTGCGGCTAGGCGTGATGGCGGGTCTTGTGGCCTCGCTGGTTCAGCTCGTGCCGACGGGCGACGCGCAAGGCCGCATGTTGGCTGAACACCAGCCGGTCACGCTGGCCGCCATGGAAGGTATGTTTGAGACGCAGCGGGGTGCGCCAATTGCCATTATCGGGCAGCCCGACATTCAGAACCGGCGCTTGGATAATCCCCTCCAGGTGCCGCGGATGCTCAGCTTTCTTACTTACCGGCACTGGATGGCGGAAGTAAAGGGTTTGGACGCCTTCCCGCAGCAGGATTGGCCTGACAATATTCCGCTGCTCTATTACAGCTACCATATCATGGTGGGGCTCGGCACCATCTTCATCGCCATCATGGTGCTGGCGGCGTGGAAATTGCGGAAGGGGACCCTCTATGATTCGCGGGGCATGCTCTGGGTGCTGATGCTCTCGCTGCCGTTCCCTTATATTGCCAACACGGCTGGTTGGATGACGGCGGAATTCGGCCGCCAGCCGTGGCTGATTTACGGGCTCATGCGGACGCAAGCGGGCATCTCGCCGCAGGTCTCATCGGGCAATGTTTGGTTTACCCTGATTGGCTTCATGGGCATGTACACCGTGTTGAGCATCTTGTTTCTGTTTCTGGTTTATCGGGTTATCGAAAAAGGGCCGGAAGCGGCAGAAGGCATTAAGCAGCAGTAGGCAGTAAGCAGTCGGCAGTATGCAGAAAGCGGTGATCAGAAG
>JBEKAD010000307.1:0-6769 GCA_050018435.1 Terriglobia bacterium | reverse complement strand
GTCAACCCCGTTGGGGTTGAAGGGTGCATTGGGTTCTGCGATCCGCAGGTTAAAACCTGCGGCTACCCACGGTTGGCCCCTTCGGGGCCGCACCGGAAATTGCTTATTCTTGCGCCTATGCCCTCCTGCCACCTCGTGCTTGCTTTTCGGCCCGAGTTTCTGCTAATCATGGGCAGCCGAAAGGCTGTCAAGGCTGTGCATGACACAAACGGCTAACCCGTTTATGTCCCGCGCGTTACGGGTAGCCGACTTTCGGCTATGAAGGCTCAGAATGACAGCAGGGAAGCGTTTGTCCGCCGGCTGTTGAGCCGCAGGCTCATCGCCTCTTATCTTGCAATTGCTCAATTCTCTTGCGATCGCTCAGTTCTCTTGCGATCGCTCAGTTCTGTGGAGGACCCTGCCGACCGCCGCGCCCCCCGCCCCCGCCTCCGCGGCCCGACCGGACCTCAGTCGCCACGAACTGGCCGTTGGCTTCTTTCCCCATGGCAAAGATGCGGTCGCCGACTTTGAGATCTTTCAGCGTGATGGTCTGACCCTCTTTGGCGAACGTGGTCTGGTCATTGACTACGATGATTCTTTCGCCTTGGCGGCCACGCACTTTGATTTGATTCCCGTCAATGGAAAGGATTTCGCCGCCCGCGCGGTTGCCCGCCATCGGCCCGCCACCGCCGGGGCCTCCGCCCCCTGGACCAAAGCCACCACCTCCGCCGGGACCCCTGCCTCCGCCGCCCGGGCCCATGCCTCCACCGCCTGGCCCGCCACCACTCTGGAACCTCTCAAATTGTTCCTTTGTGACGCGATTGACCCCCATGGCCACCACTTGCTTGTCAGCGTTCGGAGTGCCACGCACCATGACGTGGTCACCGACTTTCAGATCTTCCAACTGGAGTTCATGCGGCTGCTGCTGCCCCTCCTGCCGCTGGCGGAAACGTGTTTGATCGTTTACCAACACGGTTTGGGTAGTCCCATCGGGCGTCTTGATCTCGAAGCGATCAACTCCCACGGACGTGATGGTTCCCATCACCGGCGGGCCACCCATCCCTCGCCGACCCGGTTCCTGTCCCGGAGTTGGAGAATTTTGTTGTGCTGCCAGAAAACCGGCAACGCTTAATACCAGAAGCACCGGAATGCTCAATAAGAACTTTTTAGACATAGATCCCTCCCGGAATTTTTGACGACCCAAAGGCTTGTGGGGTTACCTGTAACCTTGCGCTATTGATAAACGTACTCACTCCTTGTAAGCTCTTTCATCCAGTGGGGTTATAGAGGCGTGGGGTTTACAAATTTTACAAGTTGCGCTAAGCCCTTGTGCATGGTTGTCGCCTGGGGACTACTGAGTTCCAACCTTCTGTTTGGCCAAGCGACCACCCCGACAATGGGAACGGTGACGGGGCACGTGCGTGGCCCCGGAGGAGTTTCTGTTCCCGGCGCAACCGTCCAGCTTAGCAATCCCCAAACCCGCGAACGCAAAGAAACCTGGACCGATGAAGAGGGTAACTATACCTTCATAGGACTGATCCCTGGAAACTATCGCCTGGATGTTTCGTTGGTGGGGTTCCGGGCTGATTCTCGCGAGCCAGTGCCCGTGACTTCAAGCAGGACTCTGAAAGTCAATGTGGCGCTGGTGGTTGCGTTGCCGGAGGGTGGCGCTCGGCAGCAGGTGCAGGCTGCGGCGCGCCCCACTGGCAATCGCGCGACCTTGCCGGGCGGAGACCGCAATAGGGGCGGCAGCCTCGATGACTTTGAAAACTCCGCAGGCGAAGGTGCAAGCCCCAGCGGAGCTGGTGGAGCACTGCGCATTGCCGAGGGCAATGGCGCGGAGGGCCCTGCTTCCGCGGAGGCACAACCTGAGGAGGCCGACACCTCAGTGAGCGCCGCCAACTCATTCCTGATGGGAGGGGGCATGGGCGATGTGCCCACCCCAGGCGAAGGAGGATTTGGTGGTGGGCGAGGTGGGATGCGCGGCGGCAGGGGGATGGGCGGCTTTGGCGGCGGTCCCGGCGGTGGATTCGGTGGCGGCGAGGGTGGCGGCGAGGGGCCGTTTGGCGGGGGGGGTGGACCCGGGCCAGGTGGGGGAGGTGGGTTCGGTGGAGGGGGTGGCGGCGGATTCGGCGGAGGCGGGGGTGGCGGAGCCCGCGGCTGGTTCCGCGGTCGCGCTCAGGTGAACCGCATTCGCGGCAATTTTACGGAGCAGTACACCAACTCTGCCTTCGATGCTCATCCCTACCCTTTGAATGTCGCGGAGTCGCCACAAATTCCTTCCTATCGGGAAACCTTCGGATTCTCCCTGGGCGGCCCACTGGTAATCCCCCATGTTTATCGCGGCGGCAACAAAACGAGTTGGTTCGCGAGCTACAATTTGCAGCGCGGAAGGACCGCCCGTGACAGCTTCTCGACTGTCCCCACTGCGGCAGAGCGGGCTGGAAATTTTTCCGACGCCATTATTGCCTCCGGGCCCTACGCGGGCACAGTTCCGACCCTCTACGACCCCTTGTCAAGCGCCACCGGGGCACGCACGGCATTTACGGGAAACGTTATTCCTACGCTGCGACTCGATTCCGCCGCCACCGGTTTGCTGAAATATATCCCCTTGCCCAATCTTCCCGGCACCGTGCAGAACTTTCATTTGCAGGTGCCCTTGCCCAGCTCCAATGACCGAGTGATGGGCCGCATCGGACAGCAAATTAATTCCAAGAACAGCCTGAACGTCATGTACTTTTTCAATTCGTCGCGCAGCCAATCCGTGGGCAATGTCCCTGAATTATCATCACACACTTCCAGCCGCGGCCAGAACCTGAGCGTGGGCGAATCCCACACCTTTAATTCGCACCTCGTCAACACCTTCACGTTGAATTTCAATCGCATGCGCACCTCGACGCTGAACGCCTTCGCGTACCAGGACGATATTGTCGCGGAGTTGGGGATTACGGGGGTTTCAATCAACCCCTTTGATTGGGGGGTCCCCGCGATTGGGTTTACCAATTTCGGAGGTGTGAGCGACACGCTCCCCTTGCTTACCCGCCCACAGACTTGGCGCGCCAATGAGGTTCTAATCTGGAACCATGGAAAACATAACCTCCGCGTGGGAGGCGAATTGCGCCGCGTGCAGGTGAATACGGAGACCGACCCTAATGCGCGCGGCACCTTCAGCTTCACGGGCTACAGCACCAGCAATTTCAGCAACGGCTTTCCCGTGACCGGCACCGGCTATGACTTTGCGGATTTTCTCCTCGGCCTCCCGCAGACCACCTCGGTTCGTTTCGGCGTCGCCAGCAATTATCTCCGCAACTGGGTTACCACGGGTTTCATTCAGGATGACTGGCGCGTGGGCGCGCACCTGACAATTAACTCCGGCGTGCGGTACGAATACTTCCTGCCCCAATCGGAAAAATACGGACACCTGTCAGACTTGTCATTCGCGCCCGGGTTCACCTCGCCGGCGGTGGTTACGGGCCTCAACCCCGGTTCGCTGCCCTCATCGCTTATTCACAGCGACGTGCATAACTTTTCGCCTCGCGTGGGAATTGCTTACCGGCCCTGGGTTCAGCATCACTTTGTCATGCGCGGGGGATACGGCATTTTTTACGACGGCAGCATTTACTCGCGCATGGTGGGTAACATGCTGGACCAACCACCTTTCGCCACGGCCTCCACGCTGACCACCAACCCGCAGCAGGAGTTGACATTGGAGGATGGATTCCCGGCCTTATCCGCCAACACCATTCACAACACCTATGCTGCCGACAGTAATTTCCGCCGGCCTTATGCGCAGACCTGGAACTTCAGCATGGAGGATGAACTGTTTCGCAACGTCATCCTTTCGGTTGGCTACGTGGGCACCAAGGGAACCAAACTTGATTTACTGCTTGCGCCCGACAGTTTGAACCCCAGCGCTTCCGGTTCGCAGCAAACCTCCATCCCCGGCGTCCAACAGTTTCTCTACGAAACTTCCGGCGCGGCATCGATCTACAATGGGCTCCAGGTCACCTTGCGGCGGCAGTTCCACAGTGGCTTTTCCATGAGCGGCAACTACACGTGGGCGAAATCGATTGACGACGCTGCCAGCGTGGGGGGGAGGGGAGGGGGGGGGAAGGGCCCCAACGTGCCGCAGAACAGTTTTGATTTGGCGGCCGAGCGCGCGCTATCCTCATTCGATGTCCGCAACAAGTTAATTATCAATCACACCTATGAATTTCCTTTCGGGGAGCAGCGCCACTTCCTCAACCGCGGCGGCATTGCGGCGCGGATCATCGGCAACTGGCAAATCAGCGGCGTCACCACCCTGCAAACTGGGACGCCTTTGACCGCGCAGGTGGCCGGCAACCAGTCGAATAACAACGGTTCGGGCGCGTTCGCTTCCGAGCGTCCCAATGCCACTGGCCTCCCCGTCAGCCTGCCGCGCGCGGACAGGAGCACGCTGGATTTCTTTAATACCGCGGCGTTCGCGCTTCCCGCCTCGGGCCAACTCGGCACCGCGGGACGGGACACCATCACCGGCCCGGGCATGGTGAACTTCAACATGTCGCTCGGCCGCTTCTTCACTTTCTCCCGGGAAAAGAATTTGCGCGCGCGATTCAGTATTGACACTTCCAACACGTTCAATCACCCGAATTACACTGGCATAGCTACAACCATTAGCGCGCAGAATTTCGGCTGGGTGACCAGTGTCGGGTCGATGCGCGCGGTAACCCTCAGTTTGCGGTTTAATTTCTAGCGGAGGAAAGAATGCGGCAGGTGGGCAGATGAGTGGAACAAAAACAGGCAGGTGGGCAGGTGGGCAGATGGGCAGATGGGGGATAAAATGGCTTTTGCCATCTGCCTATCTGCCTATCTGCCTACTGCCCCTCTTTGCCATCTGCCTATCTGCCTACCTGCCCACTGCCTTTCTTGCTCAGGTGAAGCCCTCCGCCCCGGTCTCCAAGAGCCCGCAACAAGCCTTCATCCTGCGCGCGCAGACCAATCTGGTGTTGGTGGATGTGCGTGTCTATGACAAGACCGGCAAGCCCGTCACGGATTTGAAGCAATCGGATTTTCGGGTCACGGAAGATGGCGTTCAGCAAACTATCTCCGCTTTCAGCCTGGAAAACATCGAGAAGTTGGCGCAAGCCACCGGCGGCAATGAGCAGGCACAGGTCATCGACCTCGCCAAGCTCCCGCCGGAGGTCAATGCCGAGCAGATGCTCCAGGACCATCGTCTCCTGGTCTTTTTCTTTGACTTGAGCTCGATGCAACCCGACGAGCTGATGCGCGCGCTGAAGGCTTCCAATGATTTCGTGACGAACCGCATGACACCTGCTGACCTGATTGCTGTGGTCACCTACTCGGCCAGCTTGCGGATGGTGCAGGATTTCACCAACAGCCGTGACTCCCTCAAGAAGGTTCTCCATACGATCCTTGTCGGAGAGGAATCCTCCTCCTTGGCCACGGCCGGGGCGATTGGGGAAGCGGGCGGGACGGATGCCAATGGTATGGAAGTTGTCGCTCAGGACGTCTCCGACGCCTTCACGCCGGATGAAACCGAATTCAACATCTTCAACACGGATGAGAAGTTGATCGCCATCGAATCGCTGGCGACCATGCTGCGCAACGTGCCGGGACGGAAGAGCGTGCTTCACTTTTCCAGTGGTATTACCCGCACCGGCCAGGAAAACCAGGCGCAGTTACGGGCGGCCACCGATGCGGCGAATCAAGCCGATGTTTCGCTTTACACCATGGACGCGCGTGGGCTTGCCGCCCTGCCCCCCGGCGGCGACGCCAGCTCTTCCAGCCCCTCCGCCACGGCTCTTTATTCCGGCTCCGCTGTGGCGTCGCAGGTTTCCTCCTTGCAGGGCAGCCGCGAAACTCTCGCTACCCTCGCCACCGACACGGGGGGAAGAAACTTTTACGATTTGAACGACTTCTCTCCCGCCTTCGAAGAAGTTCAGAAAGAGAATTCCAGTTATTACCTGGTCGGATATTCACCCACGAACACGCGCTCGGATGGCCGATTCCGGCATATTCGCGTCGAGGTGGCCAGGCCGGGTTTGAAGGTCCAGGCCCGCCCCGGGTACTTTGCCCCCAAGAGTTTCCGGCAGTTTACGCGCGCGGAAAAGGAAATCCAGCTCCAGCAGGTGATGGATTTGGATGTGCCTTTTGTGGACCTGCCCTTTGTGGTGGAGACGGCGTACTTCCGCCGCCCGGATAAGAAATTCACCGTCGTTCTGGCTGCCAAGATTCCCGGCTCGCAGGTTGCTTTCCTGAAAAAATCCGGGAAGCATGAAACCGAATTTGATTTTGCCTGGAAACTCACCGACGACAAGAACCATATCGCGGGCCAACTGCGCGATACGCTACCCGTGAGGATGACCAACGATACTTTTGATGAAATCATTGGCAGCAACCTGTTCTACGAGGGCGAAATCACTTTGCCCCCAGGAAAATATAATTTGAAGGCGGTGGTGCGCGAAAACGAAGGCGGCAAAATCGGGACCTTTGAGGCGCCCATGGTGGTGCCGGACGTTTCCGATACGGGTCTGGGCCTGAGTTCCATCGTGCTGTCCAACGAAGTGAAGTCCTCCGATGAACTGGATCGCGCGCGGGTCAATCGCGACAAGAATTCGCCGCTGCAAGTGGGGAACCGGTCGGTTCTGCCCAGTGTGACACGCGTGTTCCGCACCAACCAGATGCTCACGGTCTATCTGGAATCCTATGCCGGGAAAAATGTGGCGGCCACCGGACCCGCCGCCCCACCCTCCGTGGCCCTCGTCTTCTTCCGCCGGGGAAGGAAATT
>JBEKAD010000306.1:0-6770 GCA_050018435.1 Terriglobia bacterium | reverse complement strand
CGTGGAAAAGCAGGCTCGGAGACGGCAGCACATGATCAGCGACAATCGCCATGAGTTCAGGTTTGGGGGCTGGCGCAGAGCGAAGCTCTGCGTTTTGGTCGGGCGCGCATGGTGCGGTGGAAACCGGAGGTGCTGATGGCTGGCGAGGGGCGAGAATCGCAGAACTGCGTTCTGCGCCAGCCTGCCAGAAAGACGGCTCATCGACGTGGAAGAGTCCGCAGATGACGCCCGTTAATGTTTCGAATCGGTAGGATCTGACCCACACGCCAATCTCGGCGTTGATTTGAGCCAAGTGTCAGGTTCAGAAGAGCGGTGCATGCCTCGCCTGAGGACTGCGCAGTCAACTCACCAAGTCCCTTCGGGAAATCGCAGACCCCACAGAACAGGAGTCTGCGCCAGCCCGCGTTCCAAATAGTGTTCAACTTGACGCTTGCATGAAGCGAGACTCTTACGTTATTCTGAAGGCAATGGAAGTACATTTCACCCCCGAGCAGGAAGCGCAGCTAGCGCAGATGGCCACTAAGGCCGGCACCGACCCCGAGCGCTTGGTAATGAATGTTCTGGTCCGTTATCTGGACGACGAGGCTCGGTTCCTTGCAGCCGTCGAAAAAGGAATTGCGGCCGCAGAGCGCGGCGAGTTTATCGAGGAAGAGGAAATGGACGCCCGTATCGAACGCATGTTCAAACCCTGATGCGCATTCGCTGGACCATTCCCGCCGCCGAGGATTTAGAGGCCATCAAGAATTATCTTGAAAAGCACTACCCGCACTTTGCCGAGCCGACCGTGCGAACGATCTACCAGAGCGTTCGTTCCCTTAAAACCACACCCTACCGGGGCAGACCCGGCCACCGTAGCGGCACAAGAGAACTGGCGGTTACACCGTTCCCTTACGTTGTGGTCTATGCAGTAAAAGCTGAAGGCTAATTGCCCTGCGGACCGCACTCCACTGGACTTCTTATTCCAGAACGTATATAACTAACATATACGATGAACCCGTTAACTGAATGCGTTGGCTTTGATTGGGATGCGGGCAACTGCGGGAAGAACTGGACAACGCACCGCGTCTCGGACTCGGAGTGCGAGGAGGTCTTTTTTAACCGCCCCTTCGTCGTTCGCCGGGACCTTGAGCACTCCCAGGGAGAATCCAGGTTTTATGCACTGGGGCAGACGGATCGAAGCCGTGGGCTGTTTGTGGTCTTCACGATTCGAGGGAAACTCATCCGCGTGATTTCAGGGCGCGACATGACGCGCAAGGAACGGAGAATCTACCAAACCCATGAGAAAACTGAAGAAAAAGGTTATTCCGAAATTTAAGTCCGAGGCGCGCGAAAGAGCTTTTTGGGCCAGCCACGATTCGAGCGAGTACCTGGATTGGACAAAGGCACAACGCGCTCTGCTGCCGAATCTGAAGCCTTCCACCCGAACGATTTCACTGCGCTTGCCCGAAGCTCTCGTCGCCCGGCTCAAAGTCCTGGCGAATAAGCGCGATGTTCCCTATCAATCGCTGCTCAAGGTTTTGCTGGCCGAGCGGCTGAAACAAGAAGAGGTGAAACAAGTGCGGAGTTGAATGCTGGGGGTGAGAGATTTGTCTTGCGTACCTGTCGTCGGAATCGCGAAGTGGGCGCCACCCGCTGGCTTGTAGGGGCGCTTCGCGAAGCGCCCTCGTCACCAATCGCGCGCATTTTCGCAAGGGCGGTTCGCGAACCGCCCCTACAACATGCTTATCGAGGCAGCCAGGGACCGTTGTTCCAATACCCATATGGGGATCGCTTTGTGCGCCATGAGAAGGAATTCAATAAGCGCCTGGAGTATATGCACCTGAATCCCGTGAAGAAAGGGCTAGTGAAGCGTCGGGAATATTGGCGGTGGTCGAGTTACAACCACTTTGCCTCAGACAAGGCGACGGTGGCGTGCCTCCTTCAGATTGATGACGTGCGGTTGCCCCTGGGGTATCGCGCATGAGAAAAGTCCACGGACAGAGGCGCGCTTCGTGGCTTGTATCTACCCGCTGTTGGTCACGCCGCTGTCGCTACTGCTGCCGCTCGCGACCATCGAGGCAGCACTTCGAAAAGCGGGGAAGTACTGACATTCGTTGGGATGTTTGCGAACCAGCGTGGTAGACTTGACAAAGAAGGAGGCGACTTGAAGAAACTCAAAGCGAGGCCGTCGGCTAAGGCCGGGATTCGTTCCAACATAGATCGCCGCAAAGCTTTCTCCATCGGTCGGCTCCGGAAGTACATCGACCCGAGTCCGCCGGAAGAAGCCGAGAAGTTTGTGCAGCTTATTTATGAAGAACGCCGCAATGATCGCGAGCGAGTGCCCGCTGAATGAGACGGCTTCTGGTGGATACGGACGTCGCATCCTACATCTTCAAATGGCACCCCTTCGCCCCGCGGTACGTTGATCTGCTGGCGGACAACGAA
The DNA here is from genome assembly GCA_050018435.1 of Terriglobia bacterium. Classification (GTDB taxonomy): domain Bacteria; phylum Acidobacteriota; class Terriglobia; order UBA7540; family UBA7540; genus Bog-366. The sequence continues at coordinate 4,346 of JBEKAD010000306.1, read as the reverse complement.
GTGCTCATTTCGTTTGTCACTCCGGCTGAGATGCGACTCGGGGCACTGAAGGCACATTGGGGATTTCGCAAGATAAGCCTGCTGGAAAAGTATTTGTCGCGTTTCTCTGTTTGCTACCCCGACGACCGGTTGTGCTCGGGTTGGGCAGAGGTCAAGCACGAGTCGAACCGCAACGGGCATCCGATGGCCTCGCAGGACGCCTGGATCGCCGCCACCGCCCTATATCTCGATGCCCCTCTCGTAACCAATAACACGAAGCACTACGCGCACTTGAAAAACCTTGAGATTCTAACGGACCATGGTTAGACGATCCGGAGGCTGACGCAGAGCGAAGCTCCGCGTTTTGGTCGGGCGCGCATGGTGCGGGGGAAACCGGAGGTGTTGATTGCTGGCGGGGGGCGTGAATCGCAGAACTGCGTTCTGCGCCAGCCTGCCTGGCCTATCCGACGGCCGAGATCGCTGTGATGGGGCCGGAAGGCGCGGTGAACATCGTTTACCGGCGCGAATTGCAAAAGGCCCAAGACCCCGAAAAACTGCGGAACGAAAAGGTGGAAGAATTCCGCGAGCGTTTTGCCAATCCCTACATCGCCGCCGAGCGCGGCTGGGTGGACGCCATCATCGAGCCCCACGACACCCGCCCCAAGTTAATTGCCGCCCTCCGCATGCTAGAAACCAAGCGCGACACCCTACCCCCGAAAAAGCACGGAAACATTTCGCTTTGATGCGGGGACCGGCCTCGAACTTTCCAGCTTGGCCCAACTTGGAACTTGCCGGAAGCGAAACTTTTCCGTTATCCTAAAAGCCGATGGAAGTACATTTCACCCCTGAGCAGGAAGCGCAGCTTGCGCAGATGGCCACGAACACTGGCACCGATGCCGAGCGGTTAGTGAAGGATGCCGTGTTGCGTCTGCTTGAGGGAGATGGTGGCTTCCGCGCCGCACCCCCCGGCAGTGTGGTTGCCGAGATGCGTGCATTACGCGCGCGCGTCAAACCTGATCCTGAAGGCTGGACAACGCGCGATTACGTCAACTATGGGCGCCGGTAAATGCCTCTCGTCGTTGATGCTTCTGTCGCCCTTGCATGGGCTTTGCCTAATGTATGCGCCACCCACGTTTGAGGTTCCAATTCAAAACCAAGCTATAGCGTAGTAGAATACCCTCATGGGAGAAATTCGGGTCCAGATGCGTTTAGAGAACGAAGGCGACCTTTTTCTGCATGACCGGCGCAAGCTCAGTCGCAAGAAGGTCCGGAAGGCCGACATAGAAGCCGTTGTGGACACCGGGGCTGTGATGATGCTCTTGCCACAAGAGCTTGTTGAACAGCTAGGGCTGCGTCGCGCGGGCAAAGTCGTGGTTCGACTCGCAAATGAGGAAAGGGTCGAGATGGTAAAAGCCAGCGGAATTCATTTGGCGATCGGCGACAGAGAAATGTCGGCGAGCTGCCTGATCGGACCACCCGGGTGCGAGCCGCTCGTGGGCCAGCTTGTGATGGAGGAGCTGGACTTGATCCCCGACCCGTTACTGAAAACGCTCACTCCCAGGCCGGAGTCACCATTCCTTCCTACTCTTAAAATGAAGTCTCTGGCGCGGGTGACGCCGCCGACCGCCTGATTGCGGAAATTCTGGACGCTATTGATGCTCTTGTGCCTTTTCCCGGGCGCGGCCACAGACGCCCGGACCTCACCTTACGGCCTCTGCGCTTCATTTTGAATACCTGATTGCCTATGCACCCGACGAAAAACCTCTGTGGGTCATCGCGGGATGCACGGACGCCGCAACCCCCGCGTGATGGCCGCAATCCTCAGAGGCAGACAATAACCCCACGTTCCAAATAGGATCTTCCTCGCGGGTGGCGTCAATCCGCTGCGGCGGACCATTTATGTCGGCGACCACAAGAAAAGCTGGGACAGGCCAGGGTTAGAACACGTGGACAGAGACATTGCGCGTGTTGCTGGAGCGCATACATGAAAAACAATGTATGCGCCACCCGCGGGTGGCGCCGACATTGCCTTTTATGTCGGTGCCCATAAAAGAAGCTGGGACAGGCCAGGGTTAGGACGCGTGGACAGAGACATTGCGCGTGTTGCTGGAGCGCATACATGAAAAACAATGTATGCGCCACCCGCGGGGTCTGCGCCAGCCCGCAGTGTTAAGGGAAGAACCACTTATGGGCGGTGGAACAGGCAGGCGGCCGCCGAATTTGGGCGAGCGTTATATAGCCCAGTTATTTGAGCAAGACAGCAGGGTTTAATGGTTGCTGCCCCACACGACGGCCCCCCCAACGCCGGGCGTTATCCGAAAGCCGTGCCCTGTTGCCCATACCTGCGCGGCCCGTTCCAAATTCGGATTCCCGCAGTTCAGGAATTCCACAGCTATCTGCTTGTCGCCGAACACACCGAGCACCCAGATCAATGCATCCTCTGTACCCGGCGCACCCCATCCAATGAGGATGTAGGTAGCTCTGGCGATCACTATCTTTTTGCTCCTCTGAAGGGCACTCACCACACGCGGATCTTTGATTTCGGCCAACAACGCCGCCCCGCCCTAGTCCGGACGCGATCATCCTTGTCCTTCAGGGCGGCGATCAGGGGCTCTACGGTAGGCGTTCCGATTTTGACCAACGCATAGAATGCCTCGAACTGGACATGTGCATTCGGATCATTCATAGCAGCAATCAGGGGTTCCACCGCGCGGAGATCTTTGATTTCGCCCAACGCATAAGCCGCGAACTGTCGGCCGTTAGGATTCGGGCCGTCCCTCAGGGCAGCGATTAGGGGATCGACGGCAGGCGTGCCGATCTTGGCCAACGCTTTGCCCGCAGCCAGGTCATCAGCGCCTGATGAGTGCCGTTCGTTCATAGCGCCAATCAGGGACTCGACCGCTCGGGGGTCTTTGATTTCGCCCAACGCATCGGCCGCCCCCCCATCGGATCTCATAATCCGGGTCCTTCCAGGCAGCGATCAGCGGTTCGACCGCGCGAGGGTCTTTGATCTCGCCCAGCGCATCGGCCGCCCAAAATCGAACGTGAGAATCTGGGTCCTTCAGGGCGGCAATCAGCGGGTGGACCGCCGGGGTTCCGATTTTGACCAACACCGCAGCGGCAATCTGTCGCATGTTAGAATCCGGGTCCTTTAAATTGCTGATCAGTTGGCTCACGTTATCGCTTTGCCCATGCCCGCCCGAATTATCTCGACTTGCAGTCGTGATCGCTGGTGCGCTCTTAAGCTCCGGCACTTCGAGCGAGGCGGCACCCTTTGCGCCACGACCGCGTAAGAGTTCGGCCACCTGCGTCTTGCCGCTTGCGAGCGCTACATCTAAGGCCGTCTTTCCAAATTCCGTCTTCGCGTCGATTGCAGCGCCAGCCTCAAGTAAAATGCGCGCAGCGGCGACATTTCCCGTATAAGCAGCCTCCATAAGCGGTGTCCAACCTTTGGCTACAGAACCGTCGGATTCATTTGGATTTGCCCCAGATGAAAGACGGGTTTGGAGGGCAGCAAGGTCGCCGCGTTCGACTAATCTTGTCAGCGAGTCTGCCACGACTGCTTGTCCCTGAGGGGCGGCACCAAGCCACGAAGCGGCACTAAAGAGCAACGCGGTAGCCAAGGCGCTTGGCAATCGATGTTGCAAAAGTTGAATCCAAAGAGTAGTGGGTGAAGGGGACCGCTGCGCCCCAAAACCAAATAGTCGCGTGAAATACCTCATCGCTGCCTCTCTGTGTGATTATCGCCGGATCGTTATCCAGGAACAGAACGGAAATTATATTCCGATGCGCTCGACTTCCCCCACGCTGATGTCATCGTTGCGCCGGTCGTAAAGGCCGGTTGTTTTCGCGTTCAAGTGCCCGGCCATGCGCTGCGCAACCTCGATGCGCCCCCCGTTGGTGAGGTAATCCGTAACCCCCGTGGCGCGGAAGGTGTGGCAGCCTATCGCGGTTTCAGTTCCCGCATCGGAAGCGCGGCAGCGGATCATGCATCAGACATCCCCGCGCAGCATCGCCCCGACGGAGAGTATACCGGCCTCAAAACCCTGCCGCAAGAGTATCCCTTTGGGAGATCGCAGACCCAAAAACAGGCGTCCGCGCCAGCCCGCCCAAGCCAGTTTTCAGCGCGCGGATCTGGACCCCCCTGCTCAATGCTCCTGATACGTATGCCGTGTGCGGCGTTATCGCCAGTTCTCGATCGCGAGATTGATGCCGGTTTTTTGGATCGTCAGGAAATCGGCGGTGTTGCCCGTCACCAGCGGCCGGTTCAGCCGCACGGCGACCGCGGCAATCAAACAATCCGAGACTTCGACAACCGAGCCTTGCTTTCTTGCCATCGCCTTGATGGTGGCCGCCGCAAGGTAATC
>JBEKAD010000305.1:0-6806 GCA_050018435.1 Terriglobia bacterium | reverse complement strand
TCGGGTTCAACCGGGCCCAGCAGCCGGCCATAAACAAGGTAGGGTTTGGTCGCCACCCGCAAGCGCCCGCATTGGCGGAGGTATTCCGCCTTGGCAGCGTGCTCCGGCTGGAAAAGATCCACGCTCATCCATCCATTCTGCCGGCCGTCAATGAAAGCCTGCCCCTGCGCATAACCAAAGAAACGATCACTCTTCGTAATGTCACACGGGCTGGCGAAGAAGATGGCGTAGCCGGAGTAGACCACTTCCATCATGGGGATTTCCCGATCCGAGGGCAGAGCCCAGGTCAGATTGCCGTCCACGAGATCCAGAAAGACTTCATCGGTACCTTCGGAGGTAATCACGGGACGCCGTCCCTTGCGCCCCGACATGTTGCGGACCTTGGTCAGGAGTTCGCGGTTTCCATCTACCCAGTAATGCCCGCCGCCCACAGGATGACCATGGTTCCTACTGAAGCAGAGCTCATGTTCCATGGCGGCGATTTGATCCACGTAGACGCCGTTGACCCCGTAATCCTCCACAAGGCTCTGAACGAGGGTTGAAATCGCGTTCTGCCAGTATTCTTGCGTGGGACACATGGACAGCAGGCGTCCGGCGCCGTCGCTGTAAAAGTGCATCCTGTATCCGCCCGCCTCGTCCACGATGGCGTGAGGCCCAAACCGGTCAAAGTCCGGTATATTGAAATCAGCGCTCGATCCGTTGATGTAGGGCATCACCAACACACCTTGATTGACGAGCTCTTTCACGCGTTCCGCAAATCCGGGTTTGGGAGGAAGGAAGTGAGGGTATTCGTTGTCAAACTTCATGTGGTGCCAGTTATACCAATGCAGGCCGACCGGCACGCCGAGGGTCTTCTGGGCTTGCAGCAGAGGCGCATCCATTTCCTGCGGAGAGCCCTCCGCGCCCGCCCACTTCCAATCACCTAAAATCCATACTCCCAGGTTTTTCAAAATCTCGGGAAAATCTGCGCGCTGCGAGACCTTCCCTGCCTGCGCCCACTTCTGCTCTAACGCCCAGCGGCGATAGTGCTGCGCCGCTTCCAGCCATCCGCCTTGATACACTCCGAACTCGATGGGATAGTAGCCAGGGTAATCTGAGCCGGCCACACCCATGTCCTCGACGTAATGGATAATCGAGATCTCTTTCTCATCCGAGTCCACGACGAAGTCTTTGGCGTACCCGCTTGAATCCATGGTGGCAAGATAAACGGAATCGTGATTCCGGCTCAGCGCCAGGAACTGCATCGGCCAACCACCCGAAGGGTGCCGGGCTTGGATTTTCCCACTCCAGGCGCGCAACAGTTGCCCTCCACTGGCAAACACCGGGCGCGCAAGGTCGTATTTCCCGGCTTCTGGAAACCCCGCGACGTAGGGATAGGCGACCGACCATAGGCCCCAGTAGTCGCTTTTGTTGTCGACGAAGATGCGCCACTTGGCAATGCCCGAATCGGGTGGCAGGTCAACCGTCGCTCGCACCGTCAGAACCCGATTTTCCTCCCACCAACGCAGGTCGTTCCATTCCATCACCGCGCGCTGAGTGCCCCCGGGAAGCCTTTCGACAACTGCGTAGTCGCACGGCGCATAGTTATTGTTGACCTTCTTGATCAGGGTGCCCCTGGCAAGGGCGATTTCCCAAAGCAGGTGTTTTTCCTTAACGGGCTGGATGTGGTTGACGCCGCTGCGGAGATCCACCAGAGCGGATAGTCCCCTCCCGCCGGGCTCAAATTCCAGTCGCACGTAACTGTTCGAAAGAGTAATCCCTTGGGACGGGTCTGAATGCTGAGCAGCCTGCAAGCCCACTGCGCACAGCAGAATCATGAAACCTACTAAAGATTGCCTCCGCATCGCTCCTCCCTGTGGCTAGAGATTTCTGTCCGTGCGGGAATTTATGCGGTTTGTTGGCCACATGCAAGAGCCAATCGTGGGACCCTCGGGTGATCCGGTGATCGGGTCATCGGGACATCTGGCCATCAGGTGATTTGCGATTTGTGATTTGCGATTTTAGATTGGACTTTGTCTTTTGCTCGTCACTCGTCACTCGCCACTCGTCACTCGTCACTGCTCTTGCGATTTGCGATTTTCGAAGTCCGCAAATTCATTCACCTTCTGACCTGACTTGGACTTGGTCTTTTGCTCGTCACTCGTCACTCGCCACTCGTCACTCGCCACTGCTCTTGCGATTTGCGATTTTCGAGGTCAGCAAATTGATTCATCTTCTCACCTGAAACTTCCGATAACCGAGCCGGGGAAGTGTGTCACGCAGGGGGTAGGCTGTCGGCTCTACCCGCCTTTCCGCCCTGGGACTCTGCCTTTTTCTTGCCACTGGTCACTCGTCACATGTCACTGCTCTTTTCATCGGGTGATTTAGCGATTGGCGATTGATCCGTTGCTTCGCTGGTTCAGCCTCGCCATCCGCCGCCCCGCCCGCTGCGCTGTCATCCTGAGCATTCATAGCCGAAAGTCGGCTACCCGTAACGTGAGGGACATAAAGAGGTTAGCTGTTTATGTCGTGCAGAGCATTGACAGCCTTTCGGCTGCCCATGATGGGCAGAAACTCAGGCCGAAAAGCACGCATAAGGATGGTACGAGCGGGGCGTCGTGCCTTCTCAAGGCAAAATTCTTACGCCGTGCAAGGGCACCAGAAAGTAGCCGGGGGCAACGCCCCGTAAGCGTTAACTTAAGGGCTAGGAATCCATCCAGAAACTGGCGTTTTTGCAACCCGAGAAGTTTGCCTGACATGATTTGCGGTGGTGGGTCCATCCTGTGGGCTACGCCCATGCAGGCGCGTGGCGAACGAAGTTTCGGCGGCAGAACCTCCAAACGGCCAAAACCGCAGCGCGAAGGCCCGCCGGGGCGGCTTCTTGGCCTGCGCTTGCAACTTGCTCCGCCGGGCGCTTACCGTATCCCAGCACCAGGCTCACGTTCGCGACCACAGCGGCCATCACCACTTGCAGGCGGGTTTTGGTTCTCCCAAAGTAGCGACTCCGGCGAATCACTAATTGCACCCAGCGCGCGATCCGATGCTCCACCCCCCCGTTGTCGCCAGCTCCGCCGCCCGGCCTCCGTTTGGTTGTGCGCCCGGGCTTGTTGTTGCAAGTCCTCTTCGGCGTGCATGCTAATCGTGCGCGGCCCTTGCCCCCGCACGCATGGCGAGCGTAAGGCGCAGGCCGCGCAGAGGGCAGCGGCAAACACGAAGCGTCCACCCCGCCCTTCTCCCGCCGACCGATAGTCGTTCGTCGTCTGCCCGGCCGGGCAGCGCACTTCCTTCTTCTCTAAATCGATGGCGAACTCACGCTTGGGGAAGCCATCGCCGTTGCTGGTGACCAGCACTTGGGCGGTCAGTTTACGCTCTTCCTCGGCAAAGGCGCGCCGCGCGGGCCCGCCCCCGTCGGCACAATCGCCCACCGTTTCTTCTACCTCGGCTCCCCTCACCCACTCGGTTTGGTGCACCAACTCCAGCGCTTTTTCCTGGTCGCCTGCACTGCCCGCCAGCACTTCCACCGCCCCGATCAACTGACTCTCCAGTTCTGCGTCAAGTACCCGTACAAGGTGTCGCGCCCGACAAAATCGAGATAGATCTGGTCGGCGGCAAAGAGCTGGTCTTGCGGAGAGCCTGTGCCCCTCAGGACCGTGACTGCCGGCCCCGCCGCGTCTGCTTCTGCCCCGACGGTCGGGCCACGCCTTGCAGTTGCTTCCGTTCCGGCAAACGCACCAACAGCAGAGGGGTGCGGTCGACCACCTTCCAGGCGACGGTCCCGCCGGCTTCCAGGCCGAGGGCAGAAGCCAAGGGGAGGGGGAGGTTGGCATAGACCTGCACGGTGCCGCCCTGGCGGCGGATGCCTTGCAGGCAGGTGGGGTAGTGATATTGACGACGTGCGGTTGCCGTTGGGGTATCGGGCATGAGAAAAGCCCACGGTCAGCAAACCACTGACTGTGGATGCCCTCGCCCCGGCATCGTCCGCACCCCTTCGAACGGAGGCAGCGTGATTCCCCTCCGCAAAAAAGACTTGAAACTTAAGAGAGAATCTACCCGCTACCCGCTTTACAAGGATTTGGCGAATTTGCAAGCATTTGCAACTAATGGCCAAAAAGCTCCCTCGGGAGTCGACGCTCTCGGCCAAGCCAAAGTTATAAACAACTTGTAATCAACAACTTACATGTTCGTGCTAATTGGAAGCGGAATTGCTATAACATCGGCGCGGTATCAACAAAGAAACTCGTCGGAAAACGGAAATTGCGATGCCTCCTCACCGTTTGTTCTGTGGCAAATCCCTGCGGGCACTCCGCAGGAGCAAAGAGCCTGCTCCGCAGTTTTTGCAATCCCACAGAAGAGATACTGTGAAGGCATCGCCTGGCTTCTGCCTCGTTCTTTTACCTAAGGAGAACTTTTGAAGAAGACATTTTTGCTGTGCGTGCTTTCTCTTGCCCTCGGGATCGGTAACGCCTGGGCAAGTATTATCGGTACTACCAACCCGAGTCTGTTCACCGACTCCGTCGATTGGTGCGTTCAGTACGGTTGCAGTGGACAACAAGAGCCGCCGCCATCGTCTTGGAGTTCGGTCTGGGACCACACCGGCGAGGTCGGACTCGAAGACCTGCAGGCTTTTTACGTGCTTCGGCAGGGTAGCTCCTGGAACGGCAACTTTTCTTCCGGCATGGGCCTGATCTATAATGGCGCGGCTGACGGCAACACGCCGACGCAGATCGCCGCCATCTTCGATGAGGGCCTCTATGGAGCCGGCGCCTACATTGAGAGTGACTACTGGGGTGCGTTTACGGCCACGATTACGCTGTTCGATATATACGATCTACCCATGGGCTCATTCACCACGACCGGCACCTCCAACGGCAATCCCGGCACGGCGTTGTTCATCGGCGGCTACATTTCCACCCAGGACGTGTGGGCTGTGGAGTTCGACGCAACGGGAACCGGCCCCTACGAGCCTGACTTCGCGATCGGCACCCTGGATCTGGAGACCAATGCCCCGCCGGTACCCGAGCCGAGTACGCTGCTTCTGCTGGGTCCCTCCCTGCTCGGATTGCTGGGTTTCGCCCGCCGTCGGATGGCGCGTAAAAACAAGGAGGTGGTGTAATGACTTTCCGCAAACTGCTCCTGTTGGTCTCCGGTCTGCTCGTTGCCTGTGAACTGGGTTGGGCGCAGTCCGTTCGGCTGACTCCAGCGAATTTGCATGAGCTTGCCAGCAAGGCGGCGCAGTTCGGCAAACCGCTTCCTGTAGTCCCCGAGAGCGCGAACCCCCAAGGTTCCTACCGTCCGCATATCTGGGTGGCCGGCCAGTTGGTGCAGCCACTTGACGGGGCAGGCCTGCCGAGTTTCTGTAACCACCAATTCACCGGTTACTACCTTTTCTGCCCGAACGGACTGCAAACCGCTTACTCGACGAACAAGATCGTGGGCGGGGGCGGCGGAGCCGGCATCGTCATCGGCATCGTGGACGCGTTCCATTATGCTGGCGCCGAGGCCGATCTGAATAGTTTTAGTGCCACAATGCTTCTGCCCCCATGCACGAAGGCCAGTGGCTGTTTCAAGCAAGTCAACCAGGTGGGAGGACCGCCTCGCGTCGGCAGCGGCGGCTCTGCCTGGGAGATCGAAACCATGCTCGATCTCGAGTATGCGCACGCCATGGCTCCCAACGCGAAGCTCGTGCTGGTGGAAGGGGACGACGATTCGTTCGATAGTCTGAACACCGCCGTTACTACCGCGCTTACTACGATGGGAGCGGACGTGGTCTCCAATAGCTACGGCGCGGGTGAATTCTACGGCGAGGCATATTATGACACCACCTACTACGTGAACAAGCCGATCCTCTTCTCGTCGGGCGATGGCGGCGCGCCCTCGGTCTATCCTTGCACATCTCCGTATGTGACGTGCGTCGGCGGGACATCTCTGACCGTCAACGCTTCCCTCCAACGGACGAGTGAAACCGGTTGGTCGGGCAGCGGGGGCGGATGCAGCTCCCAGGAGCCTTCCCAAGGCTATCAACTGGTGAACGGCGTCACGCTGTGCGGCTCCTGGCGCGCTACGCCCGATGTTGCTGCTGACGCGGACCCCAACACGGGAGTTGCGGTGCTCGACAGCGGAAACGGCGGGTACTACCGCGTCGGCGGTACCAGTTTGTCCTGTCCGCTCATGGCCGGTATTTTAGCGGACATCGACACGGCGCGCGTCAGCTTCGGAAAAGCCAAGTTCGGTGGCCCGTACGCCGGAATCTCTCTGGACCCGGAGCTGTACGACGCTTTCAAGGCCAACCTCCCATATTTCTACTACGACGTGAAGACAGGCAACAACGGCTACGCAGCGGGAATCGGCTATGACCTGGTCACGGGTATGGGTGTCGCGAATGGCCCGGCCCTGGGGAACCGGTTCTTCGGTCTTCCCTGAACCGCGAACCGACAGGTGGATGACTGAATCTGTCCGATGAATGATCTGCCCCACCCAAGCTGTGCTTGGGTGGGGATTCTTTTTGGTGCAGTTCTCCCAAGCAGGCGTGGAGCAAGGTAGCGCGGAGTTGTTCTGAAACTCCGCGGTTCCCCGTTTCAACCAAATACAGAGATCGTTCGTCGGCTTCGCCTTCTCTGCAGAAACTCGACGAACTACTCGTTTAAATTCAGTGATTTGGTTAAAGCGGACGGGAGGGCATACCCGCTTTTCGCTCGCCCAGGATAGAGTCGGCGTTGTCCATTTTTAATCCCCGCAGGGGATACATACAATAGCCGGGGGCAACGCCCCCGGAAAACGCCACACACACGAAGCCCGACCCTGAAAGGGTCGAATCTGGACGGCGTCGC
>JBEKAD010000304.1:0-7657 GCA_050018435.1 Terriglobia bacterium | reverse complement strand
GACAGAGTCGCTTACAGTGGTCGATTGTTTATATAGCCCCAGCCGGGGCTCTTTTCTTGTTATGCTTCTTCCTCCCATAGCTTTCGACGCTATGTAAAAATTGGCGTCGCGAGCGGCGGTCTCTGACCGCCGAAGTTGTTGATTCTCAAAGGCGGCCGTCAGAGACCGCCGCTACAATGTCCCGCGTATCCGGTGAACTGAACCCAGCGTGGGCCACGTAAGTTCGCCCACGATAGCACCGGTGCCTGGGTCGTAGCTGGTAATCCTCACCTGGAATGGCCATCTTCTGCCGCCGCGGGGCCCTTGGGTTTCCCAGGCTTCCCCAGAGAGTGTATTGCCGCTGGTGAGGGTTTGCAGAAAAGGCAAGCCGCCGTAAACTCACCGAACGACGATTTGAGCATGAGCCTCGGCCGTATTGCCGGCCGAATCCGACACAACGACTTTGATGTCCCGCGTGCCAGCGCCCCTCATGGTCCAGGTGACGCCCCCTTTGATGACCTGGCTCTGTTTGGTCCCGTTGTACCAGGCGTAGCTGTAGGGCGGCGTACCCCCGGTGAGGTCAGCCGTGGTGACGGCTTTATCGCCGGAGTTGATCGTTTGCTGGGCCGGGGTGATGCGGACACTCATTATCCCTTGCTGTGCCGCCGGCCGAATTTCCGGCGTCGCGGCGGGAGAAGGCACAACCTGCCCATAGCCCCCTCCGGCTCTGTTCCCATGTAGTCCAGTTCCGGGCGCTTCATCGCAGTACCCCCAGTTTCCGGTATAAGAATCTCCATTGAAGGTGAGGATCATTCTGCCCCAAAAGGAGCTGTTGTATTGGGGATGCGAACAGTGTCGACCGGAAAAGTCCTGGATCCAGTAGCCGTCAAACACGTTTCCCCGGAGCTGACCGATCACCCTCCCTTTTCTTTTGGGATACTGCATGTTGACGTTTGAACCTGATTGAGAGACGGCCAAGGAGCCGAACGAATCGTCACTCGATGTCCAGGTGCCGGCGATATTGATTGCCCCGAAAGGCGGCTGCGGGTTGACTTCGGGCGTCGCTACCGGAGATGGCCCAACCTGTGGAAGACCCCCTCCGCCGTACGTCCCGAATACCCAGGCACAGCCCATGTTCCGCATCTCCGCGTTGTAGGCCCAGGTGCCGGGGTCGGAGTCCAAAACTTCGTAGGTGCCGGCGGGAACATTGACGTTGGGTTGCACGGTCCAGTACAGAAAAGGAGGGCCATCTCCCCGGGAGGGCCAGGCAGCCCCGGGAGTGGTGTTGAACATGTGATAGGTGCCGATTACGTTCCACATGCCCACCATCTGTCCTGTGGCGGCGTTCCTCAAGCCGATGCGCCCGGGAGTTGCTCCTCTCCCGTTATTCCAGTGATAGGTGAAGATCTTGGTAATAAATGCGGGCTGGTCCAGGCGGAAGAAAGTCTTCTGGGGTGGATTGTTGGATACACCCGCCACACTTTCGAGCTTGAAAAGTACCACTTCCGACTGCGCACCCGGCGTTGAGGGTTGAACCTGGGGCGTGGCAGCAGGAGAAGGCCCAATTCCCCCTCCTCCCCCGACAATCTGGAACTTGCCACTTGTGATCGGTGCGTTCTGGATCGAAAGGTCGACACGATAGGTGCCGGGCGTCCAATGGCCAGGATCAGCCCATCCCCTGCCATTGGTGTGATTGGAACTGGTCCACTCGGGCAACACGTAAGCGTTGAGTGTCTGCCGACCCATTTCGCTGCCATCAGGCCTGTACCAGACAGCGTCAACTGCAAAGTTGATGCGTTGGCTGGGATGGGGGTAAGCGAGGTCCAACTCCCAGCGAATGGTACGCGCGGAGCTCCGGTCAAACGCTTCGAGGTAGACACGCTCCGGTTTTGGTTGCGAGTGGTCGTAGGGGCCTTCAAAAAAGCGCATCCCGGTAACCCTCACGCCCGGAACGGGAATCCCCGGCCCAGGTTGAACCTCCGGCGTGGCTACCGGAGAGGGCCCAACCTGTCCAGAACCCCCTCCACCGTAACTCCCGAATACCCAGGCGCAACCCCTGTTCCCCATTTCCGCGTTGTAGGCCCAAGAGCTGGGGTCGGAGTCCAGAACTTCGTAGGTGCCTGCGGCAACACTGACGTTGGGTCGCACGGTCCAGTAGAGAAAAGGAGGGCCATCACCCCGAGAGGGCCAGGCAGCCCCGGGAGTGGTGTCGAACATGTGATGGGTGCCGATTACGTTCCAATTGCCCACCAACTGTCCTGTGGCCGCGTTCCTCAAAGCGATGCGCCCGGGAGTTGCTCCTCTTCCGTTATTCCAGTGATAAGTGAAGATCTTCGTAATAAATGCGGCCTGGTCCAGGCGGAAGAAAGTTCTTTGGGGTGGATTGTTGGACACACCCGCCACGCTTTCGAGTTTGAAAAGAACGGTTTCCGTCTGCGCTTGCCCCCAAGACGCCTCCAGCAAAAGCATAGCTACTGCAAACAGGATCGTTGTTTTTTTCGCTGTCATGTAGATAGCCTCCTTTCGGCTTTATTCGCTGCCTTCTGGCGCAGGAGCATTGGTGAATGCGTACGATCTCTGCGCCGCGAAGGTCAGCGTTGCTTCCTAACCACAATTTCATCCCCCTCCGGGGAATAGGGACTGCACATGGGGAAGACCGCCAGTCAAGTCCAGAACGGTTCATTTCCCGACACGCATTGGAGTTGGTTTCCAGACTTGCTGCGTGGCGCGAGAGTCGCACTCCTTGCAATGTGTGCGGCCACCGGAACGCCAACCCACCACTTGACAGGCACGCTTCGTCGGTCTGTTGGCTAATCGGTTGTATACACCTGCAACGTGGGCAAGACAAGAAGAAAAAAGGTCCGTGATGCGTGACAAGCATCGAGTGATTGAGAAGAGCAGGTTACAGGTGACACGTTATCGAGAAGAGCAAAAACCACGTTTCAACTTCTCCTGATCCACTCCACCTTCGCGCTGTGCCGCGGAGGTCGTGCCCCAACAATGCTATAGTTCAGAGGAGGAACTATCTGTGCCAGGACCTTGCAGAGGCCCAACATCATTAGAAGCTGTGAAAAATTTGACAGCGGGCGATTTCACCTGGTGCAACCCATTGAAAATTCGCGTAGGGGCACGCCGTGGCGTGCCCCTACAAGGATTTTTTCACAGCTTCATTAGCCGTGGGTGAAACCCACGGGCCGGAATTTGGGATTCGCATCGTGATGTTCGACCCCCGCGGGGCCGAATGTCCTGGCTTGGGTGCTCAGCGACTGTAGGTTTCACCTACGGCTAATGATGTTCCTCCCCTTCGGGGAGGGCAGATGATCGGATTCAACATGATTGCAACCATCACCTTGAACCCGGCGATCGACAAGAGCGTGACCGTTCGAGGTTTTGAAATCGGCAAAACCAACCGTGGCGAGGTGGACCGCGTGGACGCTGGCGGCAAGGGAATCAACGTGGCGAAAGCCCTCAAGCGGTTGGGCTCGACGGTGTGGGCGCTGGGGTTGGTGGCGGGCAGCAATGGCCGCTTCATTCTGGACGCCCTCAGCGCCGAGGGGATTCCCGCGGATTTCGTCAACGTCCCCGGGGAGACGCGCGTCAACCTGAAAATCCGTGATCCGGAGAAGGGAACGGAGACCGAGCTGAACGAACCCGGGTTCCGAGTAACCGCTGAACACTTGGAAGAATTGCGACGGAAGATTGAAGCGCATGCGCCACGCTGCGAAGTGATGGTTTTTTCCGGAAGCCTGCCGCCCGACTCACCGCCGACGATCTTTGCGGATTTGATTCGCACGGCCAAAGCGCAGGGCGCCAAATGCTTTTTGGACACGGCCGGGCCGGGGCTGAAACATGGACTTGCCGCCGGGCCGTTCTTGATCAAACCCAACCGCGCGGAAGCGGAAGACCTCCTGAAGAGCCCGCTGCGAACTCGCCGCGAACTGGTGGGAGCCGCTCGGGCACTAATAAGGATGGGAAGCGAGCAGGTTTTGATCTCGCTGGGGGTGGAGGGTGCCGTCGGCGTAGCCGGGATGGAAGCCCTGTTCGCCGCGCCGCCCGCCGTCAAGGTGCGAAGTAGCGTGGGGGCGGGTGACACGATGGTGGCGGCCATGGCTTACGCCGCCGTCGCGGGCTTACCCTTCCGCCAAGCTTTCCGCATGGCCGTAGCCGCGAGCGCGGCAACCGTGGCCATGGAAGGGAGCAAAGTGGCGGATCTGGCCGCCGTGCAAGAGTTGATCCCGCAGGTCACGTCGGAAGATTTGGCTGGCTGAGCGGGGGCGGCGGGGCCGGAAAAGAAAGTCAAAAGTCAAAACGCAAAGCGCAAAATGCAAAAGTCGGATGCACTGTGCGACTGGTGCGCAAGGTAGTGTAGCGCAGACCGACGCTTTTCCGGTCTGCGGTTCTTACGTCGCAACACAGGCACACCGTAGCCTCAATGCCCCGATTTTCGCAAGGCTTGGATGCGCGGGGCGCGGCTCTTCGGGCTGTCGAGGCTGAATGAGCGGGCATCTCCCAAATCGCTGCGAATGAATTCCTCGGTGCGGCGAACGGCCCTTTCGAGGTCCGCATTCAAACGAATGAAGGACGTCCAGGCAATGGATTGGCTCTCGGGATCGTACTCCCACAATCCCACCAGCCGCCCACGGTCGAGAATGGCAGGGCTCGGCAAATCCTGGAGACCGCCGACCTCCACCTTTTTTGCCTTTAGGTCTATGGCCGATTTCTTGAAGTCCTCGGCAGCAAGCAGGCTCTTCACGTCGCGTCGCAACAACAGGATTCCGTCCAGGTTGCTCACTAGCACATACTGCGGCTCTTTCGGCGCCTTGAAGGCTCGAAGCTCTTCGTGGCGATCCGGCAGCATGAGGCGTTCGTCGCCGTTTTCGAGCGGCCGGAGCTTCAGAGGTTCGATAGCGGCCTTGGCAGCTTTGACGCCCAATGCTGCAAAGGCTTGGAATTCCGCCGCTGTCGCGGGTCCGATCCAGTTGAAGAAAAATCGCGCCAATTGCGTGTAAGCCTCTTCGAGAGAGAGATGGAAGCTGCCAAGCGGGTTGCGACGCCACAGTGCGTAGCGGTAGTGTTGTTGATCCAGCCGGCCGTTGGTCGGAATGCGCCTAATCTCGCCTTCCGCCTGTAGCCGCCCCAGGGCGAGGGGGAGCGTGGTGGTCACGCCCTTCTTCTTGCCCTCTTCGCCCAGGTTGCGCGAGGCTCCGCCTGTGGCCGAGCGCAACTCGTCCGGGTCAAGCGGGCCTTCCTTCAAAGCTTCGAGCACTGCCTGGCAAAGCCTGGTGACCTCAGCGTCCGTTACGCCGAGCTTGCGGGCGACTTTCATTTCGGCTTCGGGAGCGCCCTGGCCCAGCTTCAGCCCCAGCGCGAAGGCGGAGTTCGGCAGCACATAGGTGCAGCCGCGCGCGGAGGGCAGTTCGTGGATTTCAAGGCTTGCAACTGCTTGGTCCACGGCTACACGACCCACGCCGGAGCGAGCGAACAGACCCAGGTAAGGCCCCGCCCCGCCCACCGACCGCGCCCAACCGGTTTGCTCCAACACCTGCGCCGGGGCCGCACCCGCCAACCGGCCATCCAGCCCTTGAAGGTGCGACCACCAGGCACGAATTTTCGCAGCATCCATAAGCCCCCTCTGAAGCTGTGATCATAAGCGAAGGGAGTGTCCGCTCGCAACGGGAGGCGGGTAGCGCGAGTTCCGGTTGTTGGGGTCTGCAATTCTTCTTCAGGAAAGGCCGCAGACTTCAAAGGCGATGGCCTGCGCTACGGTTGCTTGGATGCCTGGCGTCTACCCTCTTCAATCCAATTCTGCTACCCACTTCGGAGGCTTGCTGTTGGCACCCGAATTGGGGTCTGGATCGTACTTCGCGAGTAACCGCCCGGTCGAGACGTCGTGCAATTCGTAGTGGATTCCGAGACCCCCATGCACCGTTTCCTGTTCGAATGCCACTTGTTTTCCTTCGGCCTCAAACCGCCACCGCCAGACCGGTAAGCCACTGCCCGTAAACGCACGCAGCTTACCGCTCGCATAAATTACCAACGCCAGGGGAATAGGGTAGGAGGTACAGCAGTTGGGATACAGGGCTAACCAACCTACTACATGGCCATCGGGGGAAATTCGCACCATATCAAAGCCTACTTGCTCCGGTTCCTTCTTGGGCACGATTTCTCGTCGGTGTTTGGTCAGGATGCGGAGTTGACCGCCCGGGTCGACTACAGCCTGAACGTAAGTCTCCGCCGCCGCAGGCGCCAATAACAGACCGAGGAATACAATGGCCCCCGCGAAGACCGATAGCATGACCGAGGGTCTATCCATTTTCACTAAAGGCTTGCTCGTCATTATGTTCTCATATGCCGTGTCCAGCTAACAGCTCGCGTTCAGCCGCATGCCTCTGCCGTGCGGGTCGGCTGGATTGTCTCGAGTCGCGATTGTTGGCAGGCTATCTGTCGGACTGAATCGCTTCCCATTTATCCAGACTTCAACTGACCCAACCCGCCTTCGCTGAGTATACTACGAGGTCCCGCACTTCCGGCCGCTCAATGAGAACCGCCCGGGCTGGGGAGAAATCCCGGTTAGAGCCTATCGGCCAACGGTCTGGGTTCGGAGCGGGGAAACTCGTTGACAGGTTGTACACGCAAAGCCAAACTAGAGAGATAAAGCAGGCACTCCAAGGCGGTGAGGGAGTCATGGACGTAGAAGGGCGCGTTTCGCGTCGGCCTCTTGAGCAGGAGTTAGTTTCGCGCGGAATAAGGTTACCGTCTATCGAACCCTGGCCATGCTGAAGAAGCACGGTTTGGTGGATGAACTGGACCTGATGCACCTCGATGGTGGGAAGCATTACTATGAAGCGAAAACCACGCGCGACCACATCCACTTGGCCTGCACGAAGTGTGGGCGCATTCAGGAGTTTGAAAGCTCGCTGTTCGAAAAGTTGAAAGGCCAGATCGAGCGCGAGCGGCAATTCCGCATCAACACGGTGCGCGTGGAAGCGGGCGGTCTTTGCGACCACTGCAAGTGACGGAGGTGTTAGGTGCCATCTGCCGCTACGGTAGGTGTCAGGTGGCAAGTGTTATTTGTGATTTAGCGATTGGTGATTTGTGATTTTCAATCCTCACTCACGCATTCGCCAATTTTCCATCACTTGACGCATGGCTCCTTAGTACTCGTAATTCAATGATGGGCGATGTGTGATTTTCAATCACCAATCACCAATCTCTCAATCACCAATTGTCTGACACCCGATACCTGACACCTATTATTGGTTTCCCTGCGAGCTTAGGCGCTCGTATGCCTGCTTGTAGGTGGGAATATGGGGATTGAGTTCATAGGCCGTGCGGTATTCCTGCAACGCGGCCTGCCGGTTGCCCTGGTGTTCGTAGGCCATGCCCAGGCTGTAGTGCAGGGCGTAGTTGTTGGGGTTCAAACGCACAGCTTCGGTATATTCCGCGATGGCTCCATCCCAATCGCCCATCTGCGAAAGCCGAATCCCCAGGCTGATGTGCGCCCCTTCATTGTTGGGGTTCAGGCGGATGGCTTCGCGATATTCCGCCATGGCTCCCTCCTGATCGTTCTTGCGCGCAAGCGCGAAGCCGAGGTTGAGGTGAGCGCGATCGTTGTTGGGGTTCAGGCGCAACGCCTCGCGGTCCTCGGCGATCTGCCCATCCCAATCTCCCTGGCGCC
>JBEKAD010000303.1:0-6821 GCA_050018435.1 Terriglobia bacterium | reverse complement strand
TGGCTGGCGGCGGGAAGGCAAAATGGAAATCCCGGGTTAGAGGTTTACTGAACGGGGGATGAATCACGTATGAGCGGAAGAACAGCGTTTGCTTTGGTCTTGATCGTGATCGGCGTGGCAGCCGTGTTATGGGGAATCAACGGTATGTATGAAATGAACAAATATTTCCCCGGCAGACCACCGGGTGGCGATGATCTGATCAGAATGGGCGTCGGGGTAGCCCTCGCAATAATAGGGGGGGCACTGGCGGCGACGAACGGAAGTGCGGCCAATAGGTGAGCCACGCGTGTGATCATTCTAGTCCCTGTAGCATAGCACGTACATTCTCTCTTAATTGCGGAGGGTAATTCGGGCTTGAAATCATGCGACCTCCCAGCCTGACGGGGCGGGAGCCGGGGCCGCGGCGCGCCCGGACCTGGCACGGAGATCGGGATAGGGGGAGCAGTTACCCGCTCGCCCCTCCCACACCACCGTGCGTACGGGTCCGTACACGGCGGTTCGGCGGGTTAAGCTAAGAACCGGCGGCGAGGCCAGGCAAGTCGAGGGCATCAAAGAAGGCATCGGGCTTCTAATGAACGTCCACTCGTTGGTTAGCGTGTGGACTTGATGCTGTTTTGCGAATCCTGTTTGGGCTGAACGTCACGCGTGATGATTGGGCCTGGCCCGCGAAGAGCAAAAAATGCCGCAGAGTTTCTGAGCGGCGAAAATCTCCGCTGCTTCGTCTTGACGTTTCATGATCCATCATGATAGAGTCGTGTCTTTGGGGAAGCGGTGTTATGTCTCAGTCCCGCGAAAAGTTCGCCACTCAGGTCAATTCAGAAATCCTTGCGGTCGTGCGCACGTTCGCGCGAAATGAAGGCCGGCAGCTTCAAGCGCTTGTGGACGAGGCCCTGGCCGATCTGATCGAAAAGCGCAAGCAGGCCAAGCCGCGCGCGCATGTCATGGGCGCCTACCTGGCCAGCCATGAGAAATATGGGCCCCTCTACAAGAAGCTCGCTGAATGAGCGACTATCTTACCTTAGCCGAAGTGCTGGCCATACACGCCGATCAAATCGACCGCTACGGTGGCTCTCAGGATATCAGGGATCACGGGCTTCTGGAGGCCGCGCTCTTTCGTCCGCAGACCGGATATTACGCTGATCTCATTGAAGAAGCCGCCGCGCTCTGGGAGAGTCTCGCCCAGAATCACCCTTTCGTGGATGGCAACAAGCGGACAGCCTTCGCCGCGACATATACGTTTCTAGCCATCAACGGCGCACGGCTGACGGCGGACAGCCAGGGGATTTATGACTTCATTACAGGGCTTTACCGCGCCAACCAGTTCAGTTTCGAAAAGCTAGTTCTATGGCTACGCTGCCACGTTACACAAGAACCCACATAGCTGAGCGTTTGCCGAATGCTGTATGCTTCTATTTCACCCCCATATCCGAGGCGGTTTTCATCCTCGCAGGCAAATCTTCGGCGCACCATCGACGATGAAAATGCGCGAAGCGCTTTGGAGCGTGGCAGCAAGCAGCCGCCGTGCGAGGGGACCGGGTGAGGGATTTTTGGGGAATTGGTAGAATAGCCTTCGGAGAATTTCGGCCTGATGCCATGCGTTTTTCATGCCAGCTCGTTTTCGCGGTGATCGCTGTCTCCTCGGCACTGTTACTTCAGGCGGCAGAGCCCGCTCGTGTCCCGCTTGGGTTTGCGGCCTGGAGCGCGGCCGCCGCTGCATTTCCGTTGCCCGCCCCGAGTGAGGAGAAGAGTGCGCCACTCTCGCAGGAACAAACCCTCAAGATGCTTCAGGCCGGTGTTCCCTCCCGGCAAATCGAGGATTTCGCGCGTAAAGATGGCGTCGACTTCAAGGTGACTCCCGCATTCGAACGCGAGTTGCGCAAAGCCGGAGCCACCGAGAGGCTCATCCAGTTGCTGAAAAAGATGAGCAACGAACCCGCCCCCGCGCAGCCCCCCACCCCGGCCGACTCTGCGGAGCTTCCCGCGTTACTGCACACGGCGGAGGATGCGCTGACGCGGAAGGACTTCGCCGAAGCGGCGAAGGCGCTGAAGGCCGTGCTCGCGAAACAGCCCACCATGCCGGAGGCTTGGTTCAACCTGGGCTATGCCTACACCGGTCTGCACGAGCCGGAGGAAGCGGTCAAGGCCTACCAGAAAACCTTGGAGCTTGCACCCGACCTTTTTCCCGCGCGGCTGAACCTGGGAATCCTGCTGATGGAACAGAAGCAGCCGCAGGCGGCGCTGGAACATTTGCAGAAGGCCGCGACGCTGAAACCGGAGCAGGCCCGCGCGCACTTGTATTATGCGCGAGCCCTCGTCCAAACCGGCCAGCCGGAGGCCGCCCTAAAACAGTTTCAGGAGGTTACCCGCCTCGACCCGCGGATGGCCATTGCGCAATTTGAACTCGCCCAACTCGAACTTCAGCAGAAACACCCGGCGGAGGCGCTCGCCGCCTTCGAGCAGGCCCTGGCGGTGGATTCAAAACTGGTCCAGGCGGACCTGGGAGCAGCCTTGGCCGCCGAAGCGCTCAACGACACCGCGCAGGCGGTTGCGCATTTCGAAAAATACCTGACATCGCGGCCGGATGACGTGGAGACGCAATTCCACCTGGCGCGGCTTTACTTGCAGCAAAATCAAAATGAGAAAGCCCGCGACACTTTGGAAAGCATTTACCGAGTCAAACCGGATCTGCCCGGCCTTACGGCAGCGTTGGGAGATGTCAACGCGCGCCTGAAAAAGCTGCCCGAAGCGGAGAGGTATTATCGCCTGGCGGTGAGCGCGCAGCCGGGCGTCGTGGATCTCCATCGCGCTCTCGGGGAGATCCTATTGGACGAAGAGAAATATCCGGAGGCCGAAGGGGAGTTCCGCACCGCCCTGCAAAGGGACTCGCACAATCGCGACGCCGCCATCGGGCTGGCTTCCAGTCTGTACTTTCAAAAGCGATATCCGGAGGCGATCCCGATTCTTGAATTGTTGGCGAAAGCCCCGGACCCGGCACCCTATGTGTTTTTCGTCCTGGCCACCAGTTACGATCACCTCAAGGCGCGCAAAGAAGCGTTGGCCAATTACGAACGCTTCCTGCAACTCTCGCACGGCCAGAATCCGGATCAGGAATGGCAGGCCACCCAACGGGCAAAGCTTCTCCGCCGAGAGCTTTCAAAATAGCTATAATCTGAGGGTATGGCAGGGAAACGCTGGACAGTGTTATCGGTCTGGTTGGCTGTAGTGGGGATTTTATTAGCCGGCTTGAGCGCCATGGGGCGCGAGACCGAAGAGCAACTGCTCCAACGGATCCAGAGCCAACAGAATCCCGTCAAGAAGGCAAAGGGCGAAATCAAGCTCGCCAACCTGAAACTCACTCAAGTCCATGATGCCTATTCGCAGGGGCATATCGAGGCGGGCGCAAAGCTTCTTGGCACGTTTGTCGACACCATGAAAGCTTCCTGGAAACTTCTCCAGGATTCCGGACGCAAGGCGTCGAAACAACCCGAGGGTTTCAGAGAGTTGGAGATTGCGCTCCGCGAAAATGTGCGCTTGCTGCAAGATTTGGGGCGGACCGTGAGTTACTTCGACCGTCCCCCCCTGGTGAATGCTGCCCAAGAATTGGAGCAGATGCGGTACGAAGTTCTCCACGCGCTATTCCCCGGGGGCAACCCCCGGACCCTCAAAGGTTCGCCCCCTCCGCAGACGACCACGAGCCCGGGGAGCCCCACGGAAGTGCGGTGATTGCCGTATGCGCACCTTGATGACTTCTACCCTGTTGCTCGCAATTTCGCTCGGCGTCGCGGCAGGGGCGGAAAAAGCCGATTATCTCAGCGACGATGAAGTGGGCCAGTTGCGCGAAGCACAGGCGCCTTCGGAGCGCATCGAAAAGTATTTATCGTTCGCGCAAATCCGCCTGACGCGGTTCGATGATTACCGTAACCGGCCGCCGAACCCGGATTACGATATTCCCGGTTACCTCGATACGCAACTCGATCAATATATTCGCATCACGGATGCCCTGAAGGACTGGATTGAGGATCACTTCGATCATCGCGACGACATGCGCGCCGGCCTGAAGAAGTTTCTGGAAATGGGCCCCCACCAGCTCGAGCAATTGCGGCATATTGAACAATCATCTGATCCCTATGCCGCCGCTTATCGCAAATCGCTCGGCGACGCCATTGACGATTTCACCGACGCGCTCGACGGCGCCACCAAAGCGCTCTCCGAGCAGTCGAAGCTGTTCGGCGAACTGAAGCGCGAAGAAAAGGCCGACGCCCAAACCGTTAAAGACCGCGAGAAGGAGGAAAAGAAGCGCACGAAAGAAGAGGAGAGGCTGCGGAAGAAAGAGCATGAGAAAGGCCCCCCCACCGACAAGGATGAGGACTGAAGAGCAGTGCTGAGTGGCTAGCCTCAATGCTGTTCCCTTAAGGGGTTTCAGGAAATTGGATCCGAGGATCTTCAGGCGTGACCCCCTCCCCCCCGGCCCCTCTCCCCCAAGGGGGCGAGGGGAGCGTTGATTTGGTTTTTTTCCCTCGCCCCCTTGGGGGAGAGGGTGGACCGCAACCGGCGCTTTCTCCAGTCCGTCAGCCGACGGAGCCGGGTGAGGGGGTCACCCAGGAGCAAATTGAGATGTGATTTCCTGAGACGCCTTAAGTGAACAGTATCGGGGCTACCCACTAATTACCGCCTTCATGAAACAAGCCGAACAGCTCGCCCTGCCGCTCGGGCCTCCGCCCGACCTCACCGAAGTCTTCCGGCGGGTTTTTTCCCGCCTGCGGATCAAGTCACCCGTTGTGAGTATGGGCGCGCGATTCCATCCCTTTGCGGGATTGCGCAGCACCATCACCTTGCGCAACGGCACGGTAAAAGCGCGCGTGTCTGACTTGCTGGCGGAAGCTTCGCCGCTGGTTCTCGAGGCCCTGGCGGAAATCCTTTTAGCGCGAATCTTCCACCGGCGCCCTTCGCGCGAGGCTCGGGAGTGTTATCTCGCCTACACTTTCCGGCCGGAGATTCGCCGCCGTATTGACGCGGCGCGCCGCGAGCGCAGCTCCAAGCGCCTGTTGCCGGCGCGCGGCCGCCACCATGATCTGGAAGAGATTTTCCACGGCTTGAATCACCGTTTCTTCCACGGCCAACTCCCCCCGTCCCGCCTCGGCTGGAGCCCCAAGAATTCTCGCCGGATCCTGGGTCATTACGATTCCGGCCACGGGACGATCATCGTCAGCAGGAAACTCGACTCCTCGGCGGTTCCCCGCTATCTGGTAGAATACGTCGTTTACCACGAAATGCTGCACATCCGTTTTCCGATCGAACGGCACGGCCACCGGAGAGTGGTCCACTCGCGGGAGTTTCGCGAGGCCGAGAAAAAGTTCCCCCAATACGAATTAGCGTGCCGGCAAATCAAGCACCTTTGCGCCTGACCTCCGGTTCCGGTAGGCGCCTCCAGGAGGAAGACCTTATGACCCGCGGATTCACTTCCCTCTCCCTCGCGACTGCCGCTTTGCTTCTCAGCTTGGTCCCGGCTCGCTCCGCCCGCGCCGCGGATGAACTTACCGTCGCCTCACCCGATGGCAAGGTGGTGATTTCCTTCGCCCTCAAGTCCAATCCCCAACCCTATCTTCCCGGTGAGCGCGCCTACTACCGCGTTAGTTATCGTGGCGTGCCGGTGTTGACCGACTCGCCCCTCGGGCTGGACTTCGAAGGCGCCCTCCCGCTAGACCATGACTTTGAGATTACCGGCACTGACCGCCATTCCCGCGATGAATCGTGGACGAACCGGTTCGGCGCGCTGCGAAACGTCCCCGACCATTACCATCAGCTCCGGATTTCGCTGCGCGAAAAGCAGGCCCCCGGCCGCCACGTAGACGTGATTTTCCGCGCCTACAATGAAGGCGCCGCCTTCCGCTACTTCCTGCCGCAACAGGCTGCTCTCGAAAAGTTCACGCTCATGGCGGAGAACACGGGGTTCTATTTCGCTCGCGACGCTTCCGCCTTTGCCCTGAACAAGGGCCGCTTCAATACCGACAACGAAGGTGAGTACCGCAGGACTAATCTGAATATGATCAAGCCTGCTTCCATCATCAATCTGCCGCTGCTCGTGGAGGTCCCCGGCGGCCCCTGGGTGGCGTTGCTGGAAGCCGACCTCACAGACTACGCCGGGATGTACGTCGGGGGCGTTCCGGGGTTTGCAAATGCCCTGGTGAGCAAACTCTCCCCAGGCCCCGACCGCATGGACCAAGTGGTCATCGGTTCCACGCCCAAGGCTACGCCCTGGCGGGTGCTCCTGATCAACGATCGCCCCGGCGGCCTGATCGAATCCAATTATCTCGTTCTGAGTCTCAGTGCGCCTTCGGCGCTTGCGGACACCTCCTGGATCGTGCCTGGCAAAGCGGCGTGGGATTGGTGGTCTGGGGATTTCGCCCAGAACGTCAGCTTCCAGCCGGGAATGAACACGGCCACCATGGAGCACTACGTCGATTTCGCCGCCGACCATCATCTTGAGTACATGCTCGTGGATGCAGGTTGGTACCCCGCGAAGAACTACACGGATGTGGGAAATATTCTGAGCTACGTCCCGGAGGTGAACGTCCCGGAGATCATCGCCTACGCCAAGCAGAAAGGCGTGAAGGTGCTCCTGTGGGTCTACTGGGAAGCGATCGACAAGCAAATGGACGCGGCGCTGGACCTCTACTCCAAGTGGGGCGCCGCCGGCATTAAGAAGCCTCCGCAAAATAACTTGAACAACTCACTACTTTGGTTCTTGATTTCTCGGCCGGATACTGTAGTTCCATTCGCCGTGAAATTTGTGGGGCGCAATATTCAGGGAACGCATCTGA
>JBEKAD010000302.1:0-6825 GCA_050018435.1 Terriglobia bacterium | reverse complement strand
CGCAAGCGCCACAGTACGGATTTACCATTGGGCAAGCTTGCAGCCTGTTGCAGCGGCTTAAGGCAGCACGAATGGTGAGCTTTACGTTTATTCCCGACGGCCAAGACATCTCCCATCTCCCCCGTTGGGTCAAGACTGCAAAACAAACAACTGACGGCCATCTGGCGCAACTCGCCGGAGCGAACAGCGCAGTTCTTGCGACGCTGGACAGGCGGATTCCCCAAGCATTCCTGATCCCCATGGAAAGACAGGCCCTTCATGAACTCTGATAAATATTCGCGGCAGATTCTCTTTTCGCCCATCGGCGCGGAGGGTCAGGAAAAGCTGCTGCAATCGAAACTGGTGATTCTCGGCTGCGGGGCGCTCGGGACGGCGCAAGCCAATGCTTTAGTGCGCGCGGGCGTGGGGACTCTGCGCATTGTGGATCGCGATTTCGTGGAGGAATCGAACCTCCAGCGCCAAATGCTTTTTGATGAGGCCGATGCGAAAGCGAGCCTGCCCAAGGCGGTGGCGGCGGAACGGAAGCTCCGCCAAATCAATTCCGAGGTGCACGTCGAAGGAATCGTGGCCGACGCGGACAGCAGCAACATCGAGGAATTCATCGAGGGCTTTCATGTCGTTTTGGACGCGACGGACAACTTTGAAACGCGTTACCTTTTGAATGACGCTGCGGTAAAGCTGGGAATTCCCTGGATTTATGGCGCCGTGGTGGCCAGTTACGCGGCCACCATGACGATTCTCCCGGGGCGCACCGCGTGCCTGACCTGCATATTCCCGAAGTCTCCCCGCGGGATGCACGAGACCTGCGATACCGTGGGGGTCATCGGCCCGGCCGTCTCCTGGGCCGCCGCCATTCAGTCCACCGAAGCGTTCAAGATACTGCTGGGGCGCGAATCCGAATTGCACGGTTCGCTCGTGGCTTACGACCTCTGGAGCAACCGCTTGCAACAAGTGAAGGCTCCTCGCGATCCCCAGTGCCGGGTTTGCGGGGCACACGAATTTGCCTACCTCGAACAAGGCGGGCCCACGCACATCAGCATGTGCGGCCGGAACTCCGTGCAGATTCATCAAACCGAGTCGCGGGCGCTCGACCTCGCAGCGCTGAAGGCGCGCCTCGAGCGGTTTGGTCCCGTGCAAGCCAATGAATTTCTGCTGAAGTGTTCTCTCGACCCTTATGAGCTGACGGTGTTTCCGGATGGCCGCGTGATCGTGAAGGGAACGCAGGACCCCGCCGTGGCCCGCGGACTCTACGCCCGCTACATCGGCGCTTGAAGTTCCGATGGACTCACGGCCCCGTCCGGCCGTGGGCGAGGATTTTGAAGGACCTCCGTCCCACTCCCTCGAAATGCTATACTGACCAGCTTTTTCTGAAGTGGCCGCGGCAGGCCCCGGCAGGGGCCAACCGTGAGTAGCCGCAGGTTTTAACCTGCGGATAGCAAAGCCGACCTAACCACGCAACCCCAACGGGGTTGAACTTACAAAAGTTCGGCCCCTCCAGGGCCGGAATTGTTCTTCGGTTTCCTTTTCCGTAGGTTTCACCTACGGCTACCCACGTTATCCCGCTTCGCGGGACCTGCGATGCAGCGCAGGATGACACTAGAGGAACGTTTTTCCAGAATCTGCCCCGACAAGTCGGGACAGGCGCCACACCGCCCTTCCGGCGCCCAAAGAAGCGTCCCAGCGTGGTGAGAAAATCGCGATGTGGGACTGGTTTCCAGCGCGCGCGGTCGCTGGGTGAGGAGAGAATCGGAATGATCGGCTTTTTTCTAGGTTTGGGTCTGATGTGCGCGAGCACCCTGATGTACGAAATCGTTCTGACCCGCTTGCTGAGCGTGACGTGCTGGTACTACCTCGCGTTCGTTTCGGTTTCGATGGCGATGTTCGGGATGACGGCGGGCGCGTTGGGGGTGCAGCTTCGCCCCGCGCTGTTTGATCGCAGCCAGGTGCGGCTGCGAATGGCGCAGGGTGCTTTTGCAATGGCCGTCGCGATGCCCATCGTCCTGATGATCATGTTCGCCATCCCGCTTGACATCTCCTTTGCCGCCCAAACGGTTTGCAGCTTCCTGATCTTCTGCTCCGTCATCGCCGTGCCGTTTTTCTTTGCGGGAATTGTCGTCTGCCTCTCTCTCACCAAAGCTTCCGCACCGATTGGGCGGGTTTACTTCGCGGACTTGATGGGCGCGGCAGCGGGATGTTTCGGCTCGCTGATCCTCTTGAACCTGGTTGACGCGCCGAGCGCCGTCATGGTCATTTCCGCGCTGGTCTTTTTGAGCGCGTCGGCCTACGCCGAATTCGCCGCCCAGCCGCGGCTTCGCACGCGCTGTTACATTTGGGCCGGAGTGCTGGTGGTGCTGGCGGCCCTGAACGCGTCGACGATTCATGGCATTCAACCGATTTGGTCCAAAGGCAAGCTCGATCCCCGCACCGACATTCTCTATGAGACGTGGAACCCCATTTCCAGGGTCCGGGTTGTGGCCCCGAAAATGGAACCGCGTTTCGTCGGCCCCGAGACACCGCCCATTTCGAGCGAGGTGATTTACATCGACATCGACAACGATGCCGCCACGCCGATTTTCCGCTTCCAGGGCGATCTCAAAAACGTGGACTTTCTTCGTTACGAAGTGAACTCCCTGGGGGCACGGCTGCGGGCGGGGGGTAGCGCCGCTATTATCGGCGTGGGCGGCGGGCGCGACGTCATGTCCTGCGCGCTTTTCGGCTTTCACCGCATCGTGGGAATCGAAATCAACAGCAGCATTGTAAATGTCACTTCGCGGCTGATGCCCTGGTATTCGGGCTTCGCCAAAATCCCCAATTTTGAACTGCACAATGATGAAGGCCGCAGTTACTTGACTCGCACGCATGAGCAATTCGACTTGATTCAGGCAACGTTGGTAGACACCTGGGCAGCCACCGCCGCGGGGGCCATGGCCCTTACGGAGAATTCCCTTTATTCACTGGATGGCTGGCGAATTTTTTACGAACATCTAAAACCGGGCGGAGTCATCGCTTTCAGCCGCTGGAACCACAAGCCGGATTTCCACGAGACTTGCCGCCTCTTTTCGTTGGCTTACGCCACCTTGCTCAGCGAAGGAGTTAAGGATCCGGAAAGCCACCTGGCCATGATCTGTCAGGGTGAATTGGCTACGCTCCTCACCAGCAATCGACCTTTTAGCGCGCAGGATCTGGAAAAGATACGCTCCACAGCCAAGGAACTGAATTACCAGAT
Source organism: Terriglobia bacterium (assembly GCA_050018435.1). GTDB lineage: Bacteria > Acidobacteriota > Terriglobia > UBA7540 > UBA7540 > Bog-366. Next base: position 3,599 of record JBEKAD010000302.1, on the reverse strand, counting down.
TCTCTATCTGCCCGGGGAGGAACTCGGCGTGCCGCAGTTGAGCGTCGTATTACAGGCGCATACGCTGGAAGGTTTGGCGGCGCTACGTTCCAGGGATTATTTTGATCTTTCTCCGCCCTCCGATTCTTCCCCTTACTTTTTCAGTTTTGTGCGTTTCCACGCCATTCCAGGGATCCTGCGAATTCCCGGCGTGCATTGGGAGGCGCTTCTTCCGCTTTTGCACTTAACCATTTTTATGCTGGCCGCCTTGATTCTCGTGGTCCTGACGATCGTGTGGCCTGCGCGCCGATGGACCCGTTTGCAGCAAGGTTCAGCCCCCGCGCCGGCGGGCACCATCCTCTACTTCATCGGCATCGGGCTGGGATTTATGCTGGCGGAAATGGGAATGATGCAACAACTTTCCATCTTTCTTGGGCAGCCGATCTATTCGTTGGCTGTGGTGCTGGCAGGATTGATTCTTGCTGCGGGGCTGGGCAGCCTGGCGTCAGATCGAATGCTCATCACCTCAGCCCTGAAAAGCCGGGCGCCCGCGCTCCTTTCCGCACTGGTGCTCGTGGCCTATTCGCTGGTGGTTCTTCCTGCCATTCATGGCGCCGTGGGCGGAGTCTTGTGGCAGCGCATTGTGGTGTCACTGGCGCTCGTGACGCCCTGCGGTTTCGTCATGGGTTTCTGCTTCCCGGTCGGTATGCGTTGGGCAACCGAACTTGGCCAAGAGGGAAATCTACCCTGGATGTGGGCGCTAAATGGCGCGGCCTCCGTCCTGGCCAGCTTCATTGCCATGGTCATTTCGACGGAAAGTTCGATACGGGCGTGCGTGCTCACGGGCGCAGCCTGCTATGCGCTGGGCGGAATCCTGCTGTCAGGCAAGGGTGGTTCCGCGTCTGCCAAACCGACAATAGCAAGCGACTCGGGGCGTTGAATAGCGAGCGCTCACCGTGGTAGGGTTAGGATCAAATGCGAAGACGAGCGTTCATCCTCACATGTTTACTTCTAGCTCTGGCAGGTGGTTTCACCGCCAAGCCTGCCATGGCCGCAAAGCGCGATCAGTCGCCATGCGGTAAGCCGCCGGACCTTGTGTCTAAAACCCCGCTTCCGAAGGAAGAACAGGAGAGGGCGAAGAGGATTAGAGCACAAGGCGTGATTGCCATTGCAATCAGTGAGGACGGCAATGTGGTCGACGCGAAAGTTGTGCGCGCCTCATCCACCGAAGCTGGCAAGCTATTGATCGACGTGGTAAAGGGAATGAAGTTCAAGCCCCGGCCTGGCTGTGGCCCGTTCAAAACGGTTGTCAACTTTAGTCTGGCAGTGGCAGAATGAGCCTTCGTGTTTAGCCTCGCGCAATAACCTTGCCCTGCTCGCATAGGCGGAATACCGTTCCTCGGCGGCCTTCATGGTGCTCGACCATTTCACCCACCCCATTTATCGTCTGCATTACTTCATCAAAGTATTTCACTGGCTGACGCAGTCCTTTGTCTCGGAGGGAGTTTATTCATGACCTCGGAAGTGGATTTCCTGGCGCGGAAAATCTGGGATTACCATCACCTGGATCACCGGATCGAGCAATCCGACGCGATTCTGGTTCTGGGCAGCCACGATCTGCGCGTCGCGGAGCGGGGAGCGCAGCTTTACCTGGAACATTGGGCTCCGCGATTGATTTTCTCCGGTGGGTTGGGGAACCTGACGCGCGGAGTCTGGGACCAGCCGGAGGCTGACCGATTCGCTGAAATCGCCACGCGCATGGGCGTCCCCCGGGAGGAAATCCTGATCGAAAACCATTCGACAAATACGGGGGAAAATATCCAGTTTACTAAGGACCTCGTGGCGAAATTTCACCTCAATCCGCGGAAGTTTATCCTCGTGCACAAACCGTATATGGAACGCCGGGCCTTCGCAACTTTCCGGAAAGTTTGGCCGGAGAAGCAAGCGCTCGTCACCTCGCCGCAGATGTCGTTTGAAGATTATCCCAACCAGGAGATTTCCAAGCGAGAGGTCATCGGCATTATGGTGGGGGATTTGCAGAGAATCCGGCTCTACCCCGCAAAAGGCTTTCAGATTCCGCAGGAAATTCCGCCGGAGGTTTGGGCGGCCGGCCAGAAACTCATCCAATTGGGGTACTCCCAAAACCTCATCGGGGAATAACCGGCTTTAAATTTCCCCCACAGAAATGGCGATTGAAGCAGCAAGTCTGGACATTCTCGTCCCGGCGGCGCCACCGGGAAAACTGGCGCACGTCACAATCCTTTGCGAACCTGGTCAAAGCATCCACAAGCTCAAATACTCACTTTTTTTGGTGCACCCATGTCAATTCAATGATATAGGTGAGGCGCAAAAATTGTGGGCGGGGTTGCCCCGCCGACACGCGGCGTCAATCCCGCGTGTGATCATCATGCAGGAGACAATCATGTCATATCCAACCAAGGCCAGATGCGCAGCAACACGCCGGGGGGTCACAACGCTCCTCTTGCTCACCCTTGCCCTGCCGCTTGCTTCCGTAACGGCGCATGGTCAGCAGAGTTATGTTTCACGTTACAATCTCTACGGTGGATACACTTTCCTCGATAGCCCTCATGTGAGCCTTTTTGAGAACGGATTCCATTTTCAGGCGGGTGTCAATCCAAAAACTTGGTGTGCGCTGGGCTTCGACTACAGCGTTTCGGAGGGTAGTTTGACGCTGACGCCCAACCTGCTGACCGCTGCGTGGCAGGCGCAATTAGGTGGTCTATTGCAGCAACTGGCGGCGGCGGGACAACTTCCTGCCGGGTACACCGTAACGGTACCGTCTGATTCCTTTACCCAAACCTTTGCCGGTGGGCCGCAACTGTCGTATCGCCACTTCTCGAAAGTGACCATCTTCGTTCGGCCTTCCATTGGAGTGATCCATGAAGTCGCAACCCCCCAGCCTGCGGATGCGATTGCGAAAATAATCGTCGCGGCGCTGGCGCCCACCGGGAAGAAGACCGACTCGACGCTCTTTTATGGGTTCGGGGGCGGCGCCGATTTTCTCCTTACCAAACACATAGGCGTGCGCGTGCAGGCTGATCTGGTCTACGATCATCTCTTCAGCGATACCTTGCAGGACGGCCGGTTCACCACCCGGTTCTCAATCGGTCCCTGTTTTAGTTTAGGGAAGAATATCGCGAAGAGAAATCCGAAGCAGTGACGGGGCCTTTCTTGGGGTTCGGCGCCGCGGGTGAGCGCGAGCCGGGACTCCTGAATAGGCCGAGGGGTTCTCCCCGAGCGGTCGGAGGGGCGGCGTCTCCGGGATCTGCCCGCGAGAGACGCATCCCCCCAATCTCGGTGAGCATGCAGTTAGCGGAGAAACTCAGTCGCCGGCGCCATGCACCTGTGCGGCGCTGGCCCGCGGCGCGTTGCGAGTGATTGACAACTCTCGCGTCAATTGATAATTGAGCTGCGTTCCCGCCGGGATGGTTAAATTCTTCCCGCGGCGGCGCATGCGATCAACCGTAGTCGCCGTAAGGCCCACGGTGGCGCCGATGACGGGATGCGCGAAGATCAACCCCAGCAGCGTGCCACCGGCGGTTCCCGCGCCAATCTCCTCAAAATCCGGGACGCGGGAACTCGGGCCCTTGACAAGCCCT
>JBEKAD010000301.1:0-6886 GCA_050018435.1 Terriglobia bacterium | reverse complement strand
CATTTGCAATTCACCGATGTCGGCGTTTACCCTGGCGACCCTGCCCCCTACGAGGGGCGGTACCCTTGCGGCAGCCTTGTCTATAACGGCGTGTGGTACTACGGAACCTATTGCCTGCTGGATTCCGACCACGATCCCGGAAAGGGATTGAACTGGGATATCCTGGGACCGTTTGTGGGATATCGCTACTCCCTGGATTACGGAAAGACGTGGCACGACACGCCGCGCACGCCGGCCGACCCCTTGTTTGGCGAGCCTGCCAGTCCGGGCGGGAAAGTAAAAATGGGATCCCCGCACATTGTAGACTTCGGAAAGGACATGCAGTATTCCCCTGACGGAAAAGCTTACCTGGTTGGCCAAGGCGCCACCGATCCCGACCCCAGCCCACGGCCCGCCAATCTCAGTTGGATTACCGGGGACCAGATCTATATGGCTCGTGTCAAGCCCAGTATTCATAATATGAATAATCGCGCGAAGTATGAATTCTTTGCCGGTTACGATGGCAGGCAGCGCCCCATCTGGACCCGGGATTTTGCCAGGATCAAGCCGCTCGTCGATTGGAACAACAATTGTGGATGTGTCACCATGACTTATAATGCGCCGCTCAAGAAATTCCTGATGTGCATTACCGACGGCGGCAACACCATTTCAAAGTTTAATACGTACATTCTGGAGTCCGACTACGTCGCCGGCCCCTGGAAGCTGGTCGTGTACATGCACGAGTTCGGCGAGCAGGCCTATTTCGTAAACATCCCCTCCAAGTTCATCAGCGAAGACGGCCGGACGGCATGGCTCTGCTATGCGGCGAATTTTTCCAATGGCAACCGCAACTGGAATACCCACTACCGCGACATTCCTCCAGGCGGCGGCTATGGAATGACTTTGCAGGAGATCAAGTTGTTGAAATAACACGTCGTCAGTTGTCAGTTGTCAGTCGTCAGTAAAAACGTCCTGAATACTGACGACTGAGGACTGATAACTTCCTTAGGAGCCCTACCATGAACCCCTTTTTACGCATTGGCCGCCGCAAATTCCTTCGCGACTCTGCGCTCGGGCTGGGAGTCGCGCCATTGATTTCTGGATTGTCTTCCGCTGAATCGGCGCGCGCGGAGCAGAAGCCGGGCGGCGCGGCTGATAAAGCAACTGCCCTGATGATGCGGGCCACCTTCGGGGCGAAGGACCCGGTATGGATCATCCGCGAGCCGCAAGCGGGATTCCCGGAGCAGTGGGCGTCGCGCGAGTTGGCACGCGGTCTTCGCAACCTGGGGCTTGCCCGGGACCCTGTGCAGGCAGTTGCAGGGGGAGGGGAACTGCCCTCGTCGGGCCTGGTATTCTCGATGTCCACGAACCAGCAGAACTTTAAGCATCCAGAAGCCTACGAAATTTCTCACCAGTCCAGCCCCGGAAAAGCTTCGCGCGTTCATTTCACCGGCGCTACGCCGCAGGCGGTTCTGTACGCGGTGTTTGATTTTCTGGAGCGGCAGGGCGCGTTCTTTGGATTGGACGGCGAGGTCTACCCTCTGGAGCCTTCGCGCACTGTAAATCTGCCCCCCACGGGCCACCCCTGGCAGGCGCAGCCGCGCTTCAGCGTGCGTGGCTTGAATCCCTGGCCGAATTTTCTGAATTGTATCGGCGCTTTCAATCGCGAAGACCTTCGCGCCTACCTCGAAGCCTTGGTGCGAATGCGGTTTAACACCCTGGGCGTGCATGTGTTTTCCACCACGAACCAGTGGGCGGAGTCGTTCCTTTCCTTTGAGTACGCCGGGGCTGCTCACATCGCTTACACCGATACCACGGCGACGAACCGTTGGAGCTATCTGCCGGAACGAACCTCGCGTTATGGCATGGGCGGCGCCGACTTCTTCACGGACGAGGTCTTCGGTTCGGAAGCCACCACCCAGGCACGGAACTGCTGGGAGGCTGAGGAATTGGCGCAGCGACTTTGGGCCGAGGCTTTTCAGTATGCAACGCAATTGGGCATCCGGACGGGCTTGGGATTTGAGCCTTACCAAATCCCCGACGAGATTTACCGCGCCACGCCGCCGGAATCGCACCCGGCTGCTGATCCCAAGATTCCCGGTCCCCGCCTCGATCTCGAGTCGGTCACGGCCAAGGATATCCTGGAAGCCCGCTTGGCCAGCCTCCTGGAAGCTTATCCCATGGTGGACTACGTGTGGTTGTGGGAAGACGAAGGGATGAACTGGGCCAGCCAAAAGGCGAACGTGCCCCTTTCCGTCACTCCCTTCAAGCAAGCGTATGATTTCCTGAAGCGCCATGCGCCGGAGAAGCGCCTGGTGATTTCGGGCTGGGGCGGCGTGGCGCGGCACTTCGCGTACTTTCATAAGGCGCTGCCCGAGGACATTGTCTTTTCCTCTTTAGGCGACAACCTGGGTTGGGACCCGGTCAGCGAGGAGTACGCGAGACTCGAAGGCCGTGAGCGCTGGCCGATTCCCTGGTTGGAGGACGACCCGGCGATGTGGTTGCCGCAATTCCACGTGGCGCGGTTTGTGCGGGATATGGATCTGGCCGAACAATACGGTTGCCAGGGGCTGCTGGGGCTTCATTGGCGGCATCGGATCATGGATGCCGACGCGGGGTTTCAGTCCGGCTACTCATGGGATAAAGGGCTGACTCCCACCCAATTCTTCCAGCGTTTTGCCTCCGCCCAGGCGCGGGCGCCGAGAGCTTCAGCGCTGGCCAAAATCCTTGAGGACACCGATCGCGACCGGCTGATTCTCTGCTCGTGGACGGGGCAAATCAAAAATGGTCACAGCGAAATCAACGAATACAGCGGCGACTATGATGAAGGGTTCCAGTTTTGGGACCATCACGAGCCCTCCGAAAGCGTTAAGAAATCACAAGCGGAGGTGGCGCGGCAGCTTCGCGCGCTGACCGACGCCGCATCCAGCCCGGCGGAACGCGAGCGGCTGAATTACCTGACGCGTTTTGTGGAATTCCTCTTTCCCTATTCCGATTCATGGTCACTGGCCCAGCGTTTGCATTTGAAGCTCCAGCAGGCGAATGAGCTGAAAAAGCAAAACAAGGCCGACGAGGCGCGCCAACTCATCCTGGCGGAAGGCGTGCCCCTATGGTTGCAACTGGCGCCCAAGGTCAGGGAAGTCTTTTTGGACTATCAGGAAATTGTGAACACTCGAAACGATCAAGGGCAACTGGCTTCGATGCACAACAAGTACGAGCGCTTGGCGTTGTATAGGCTGCGCGCCTCGATGAAAGAGTTTCTGGGAGAACTGCCACCGGAAGTGGAACGATCGTTTGCAGAATCGCGTAAGCCTGATGGCAAGGCGGCACCGCGGGCCTTTGTGCCCACGCGGCCGACTGTGCTCCGCAAAGGGGAGCACGTCCGGATCACCGTGGTGGTTCCCGGGCCGGTAAACGTGGTGCGCGCGACGCTGTTCACTCGCTCCCAGGAAACGCAAGCCTGGAGCCCTTCGCCCATGAAGTTGGAGCAAAGGCGGACCTACACGGGCGAGCTTCAATGGCGCGAGGCCACGGGGCCTTTGCTGGATTTTTACGTGGCGGCAGAAGTGGAAGCGGACGGCGCCAAGAAAATCCTCACCTCGCCACCGGAGGCGCCGCAGCGATATCATACGGTGACGCTGGCCTGAGGACGCGGGGCTGAACGGGCTGCCGAAAAAGGAATAGAGTTTCCTTTCGAAGTCGCACAGGACCTGCCCACAGGCCAGGTTGTCGTGAAGTATTCCGAAGTAAAGGCCAATGTGGAGATTGACGGCGCGCAGTTCGCGAAACCCGTCCGTAGCCAAGTGGAGTTCCCTATGCACACGACCAAAGCACTGATCGCCGCCACCATTTGCGCTTTCTTTATCCACGCGAGTGCGCTGGCGGCGGACCCTTCAAACGAATCGCAATATCCAGCTTGGTATCAGCCGCCGCAGTTATTCGTGATGACAGGCTTTATCGCCAACACCACCAGCGGCACATGGGGGCCGGACTTCATCGGAACCGGTATCTGGACTCACGAGCAGCAACAGGCCGATCTCGCCCGGTGGAGCAAAAACCTCGGCAACCAGTATGACGCCGACAAAACTCTCCTGGCGTTCAAGGAGGCAGGCGCGACAGGTATTATCTTCTATGATAAATGGCACGATGGAATCGTGCCCCATGACACCCAACTGACCAGCTTTAAGACCGAACGCGACTTGGTCGGAGCGACCGTCAAGGCGGCGCGAAAACACGGGCTGAAAGTGGTGATCTACTATTCGGTCGGCTTTGATTACAACCCGGATCCAAGATTCCAGGACTGGCTTTGCCGGGACGCGAGTGGCAAGCCGATGGGAGGTCCCTTCCCGGCTGATCGGATGTCATTTCATTCACCCTACCGGGAGTATGTGATCGGCCACTTGGTTGAAATCACCAAGAAGTACGGCCCGCTCGACGGGCTTTGGCTCGACATCTTCGATCAACCTCTGGTTTCTTACGATCGTTACACCCAAGCGGCTTTTGAGAAGCGCTATGGCAAACCCCTCGACCGCGCCACGCCTACGGAACAGGCGGACTTCGTAATCGAGACACTGCGGCAATTCCTGACCGATATCAAGCAGGCGGTCAGGGCTATACAGCCCAACATGAGCTTCACCTTCAATGGCGCCGGCATGGCGGACCGGCGTTCCCCCAAACAGGCAAATCAAGTTGATAGCTTGGCAGATTACTTTTCAATGGAAGGTCACCAGTGGGTTAACATCGACCGCGGCGCGCGCACCGGACATGCCATGAACCGGCCCTTCGAGGTCGGCATCTTATTCAACTCCTCTTGGTATGTGCCGATGGCCGAGCAAGCGCCGCCGCCGGCCATGTCCGCCGACGAGACCATCGTCTCGGCGGCTACGGCGTGGATTCAGGGCGCCAATGTGTACGGCGCGATGACGCCCGGGCATGGCGGCATCTACGACCAGAACGGCGACTTGAAAATGCTGCGTGCCGCCGGCGACTGGCTGAAGGAAAACCGTGAATGGCTCATCGGTTCTACCCCTTACGCTGACATCGGGACCGTCAGCGGAAATCCGTCACCCGAGCTGCTTGCTGTCCCGGATGCGGCTGGTTTCTGGGCAAGGGCGCCAAAGCCTCCCGGCGGGCTTGAGTCCCTTAGGGTGAAGACTCGCCCTGGTTACGCGCTCGACTTTGCTTTGCGCAAGGCCGGCTATTTTACCGAGTACATCGGTACGGCGTTCCCCTCGCGCAAGATCAACCTGTCCGGGTATCGGATGTTGCTCCTGCCTGAAACCGCGCTGCTCGATGGAGGGCTCGCCGGGGAAATTCGCGAGCACGTGCGCAACGGCGGAACTTTGCTTGCCTTCGGCCATGCTTCGCTGTTCGATGAGATGGCTCACCTGCGGAACAACTTCGCGCTCAACGACGTTTTCGGCGCAAACTTCGCCGGCCATCTGCCGGGATACAAGCAATTTGCCGCCCGCAGCGAAATCGCGTCGCCGCTGCCGCTGAACCTGCCCGCGCTCGCCGTCCAGCCCACCACCGGCAAGGTGCTAGCCACCTGGGCCAGCGCGGGTGACACCCCCGCCATCATTGAAAACCGGTTCGGCAAAGGCCGCGCGATTTACGTGAGCGCCTCGGAAACCGCCTTGGGCGAAGCCAGCGCCATGCTGGCAGAACTGGCGGGACGGCTCATCGGCCCTCCACCCATCGCGGTCGAAAGTACACGTGAGTATGCGATGGCCGCCAACCGGAAAGGCAACGACCTGCTGGTTTACTTGTTGAACCGCAGCACGGGGTCGCGCGCCAACAGCGATATTGAGCAGCCCAAGACTTCGGCGTTGGAAGGCCCGGAAGAAATCACCTTGCGGATTGATACGAGCGTCGTCGGCGAAATCCTCGGCGCGGAATTGATCTCGCCCCAGGCGCCCGTCAAGCTGAGCCGGCGAGGACGCATCGTGCAAATCTCATTGCCTGCTTTGCCCTCTGTCACCACATTAAGACTCCGGAGGTAATCCGCATGAAGTCCGCGCGTTTTCTCATAATTTTTCTGGCCGTTTCCGTTTCCGGCGCCGCCCAGGGCCTGCCCAGAGATTTAGGGCCGGCGGAGTACTACCGTCCGCCGCAATTGACGCTCATGTTCGGCTTCATCAAGGACCCGCAGCACAAGAACTTCACTGTTTCGGAGTGGGCCAAGGGGATCGGCGGGAATTTTGACGCCGTTCAGATTGCCGAGCGGTGCAAGCGCGCCGGCGTGGCGCAAGTGATCTGGTACGACAAATGGATCGACGGCTTGGTGTTCCACAAAACCAAGACCACCCGTTACCACACCGAGCGCGACTTCCTGGCGGAGCTGGCGCCCGAGTGCCGCAAACGCGGCATCAAGCTGGTGATTTATTTCAATACCTATTACGACGGCAACCCTGAATTCGCGGCCTGGGCCTGTGTGGACCAGCGAGGCAAGCCAATTCCCTTCTCGCCCTCCTGGCCTGAGAATCTGCTCAGCATGTACTCGCCTTTCCGCGACAAGGTGCTGGAACAGATCCGTGAGTTGTTCGTGGACTACAACGTAGACGGCATCTGGCTGGACGTTCCCACTTACGCCAGCCTCAGCTATGATCGCTGGACGCGCGAGGCATTCAAGAAGCAGGTCGGCAAAGATATGGACGAAGCTTCCGCCTCCGAGCGAGCGCGGTTCTGGGTTGAGTCGTCGGTGAATTGGAACCGTGAGGTCGCCGCGTTCGTGCGCAAGCTGAAGCCCACGGCCACCGTGACCACGAATGCCGCTATCGACCCCATTTCTGGCGGACCGATGTCGGCTGCCGGTATGGGTGAATCCCTCGACTATTTCACCTCGGAGCTGCACACCATCGAGGCGCAGCAGAAATTCGCGCCGATCCTGGGCGAGACGAACAAGCCT
>JBEKAD010000300.1:0-6893 GCA_050018435.1 Terriglobia bacterium | reverse complement strand
CTCCCTCACCGGGGAGCACACGTAGTCACTAGGAAGAAGCTAACCGAACAGCGCCTAAAGGCTTGAAACTGCTAATCCAGCCTGCCAATCTACCCCTCGCTAGGTGGCTGAACATCCGTTCTGTGAAGGAATTCAGGGCTTGAAGTGCCTCGGCGGATTTGAGCCGTAGCGCCCTTTGCCTATACCTAACCTGCCCCACGACACGCAGGATCTCAGCATTGCCTTCCATGATTTGCTTTTGAATGCGGTCTATGTCCTCGCCACATTCGAGTTGGAGTTCCTCGTCCTTTTCGAGGGAGATCCACCTGCTGATGGTCACGTCCACTTGGTAAGCGTATCCCTTAATGGTCGCGGAAGCGTCGCGGCCACTGATGGGTATGAAGTTCATCTGCTCGTCAGCCATTTGTGACAACCTAACCTACTGACATTTTGCCGCTGGTGGTATTTCGCGACACCTTGCGAGTCCGGGAGTGTTGAAGTTGACCACTTCACACATTTCCGCCGTACCGGATTATACGCTTTGAAACCGCACTCGCCTCGTCGATGTTTGGGGGAGAAAACGCGGCAGCTGACCCATCGAGCCGATCCCGCTTGGACTGGGATCATCCGCGGGTGGCACGTCCATTCTTTTTTCTGTACGCGTTCCCAATGGTTGGAGATTTTGGCCAAGGGGCGAAGCGCGCGGGAACGGCCCACTTGGGCGTAAAACGCCCTAACCGTTGAAGTGGCCAAGCCGTACGCATCTATTGGTCCGGCCGCCGGGATAAAATCTACGGAGTGGTGATCTGCGCACGGGCGTTTGACCCACCACCACGCCGTCAGACCCTTGAATCCTGCGATTTATCAAAATTTTCTTTCCTACCGGTAGGAATTCCGCTAAAGATTTTCCTTGACAAACGGCAGGACTGTAGACTAGACTGATAGATGAGGGTCGGCGCCGGCTCATCTCTCCGGTGGTCTGGAAAGAAAGCGGTCCAGGCGCGCGGAGCAAGAAGGAATTTATGATGCAGCTTTCCAAGCCTCAAAAAATTGCATGGCGACTTCGTGTCCATCCGTCGCGAAAAAGCCAAAAGCTGAGAACATATTGAAAACAAAAGGTCAGAAGACGGATTTTCCCCCTAGCAAAGCTGATAACATACTGAAAAGAAATCCAGTTACAAAAAACTGTAGGAACTCCAAGAAAGCATGACAAAAGGTCCCACTGAAAGAGCGCCAAAGCGTGCGTGACGGTCGGCGGAAACGGCACCCAGTGGTGGGAATCCCGGCCTGTAAATGCACCTACCCAGTAGGTAAGGGAGTGGGGGCGTCTGGCGATCGCAGGAAATTCAAATACGCGCCGCGCTACGCCTCCGAGGGGTTCACGTCAATGCTGTACTCTTTGAGCTTGCGGTAGATCGTGGTCTTGCCGATACCCAGAAGTTTTGCGGCGCGAACTCGATCCCCGCCCGTGGCCTGGAGCGCCTGCCGGATCGCCTGCTGTTCGAGCGCTTGCAGGGTGGTCAGGTCCTGCCGGGAAGAGGACTTGCGCGCCAGGTGATAGAGCATCGCGGAGGGCAGATCCTGCATTTGAATGAAGGTCCCTGAACCCAGCGAAACCGCGCGCTGAATGCAGTTTTCCAACTCGCGAACGTTGCCGGGCCAGTCATAACTCATCAAGCGCCCCAGGGCTTGGTCGGAAATCTGCGTCACCGATTTCTCGTTTCCGCAGCGCGCCAGGAAATGCCGGACGAGCGCCGGGATATCCTCTTTCCGATCGCGGAGGGAAGGCATCTTGATGGAGACCACGTTGAGGCGGAAGAACAAATCCTTGCGAAAGGTATCGTGCTTGATTCCCGCCTCCAAATCCTGGTTGGTGGCGGCGATGATCCGGGCTTCGAAGCGAATCCGCTCGTTGCTACCCAGGGGCCGGATTTCATGCTCCTGGAGGGCGCGCAGCAGCCGCGATTGAAGTTCGATGGGCAGTTCGCCGACTTCATCCAGGAAGACGGTCCCCGAACCTGCCGCCGCCAGCAGGCCCTGCCGCGATTGGGCGGCCCCGGTAAAAGCGCCTTTGACGTGCCCGAACAACTCGCTTTCAATGAGGGTCGGCGGCAGCGCCCCGCAATCAACCGGGACGAAGGGCCGATCGCGCCAGAGGCCGTGCGTGTGGATGGCCCGCGCCACCAACTCTTTGCCCGTGCCGCTTTCGCCCATGATCAGAACCGGGTGCCGCTGCAACGCCACTTTGGAAACCAGCCGGTAAATTTTCTTCATCTTCTCGGAGACCCCGACCAGGCCCGCGAACTCTGCCGGAGCCAATCCCGGCGCGGTCGTATCAGGTTTCGGCGGCGACGGTGGGACTGCCTCCGGCGGGGCCTCCAACACCCGCGCCAGTTCTTCGATTTTCAGCGGCTTGGTCAGCAGCGGATATCCGCGCAATCGCAGGGGCTGATGGGGTGGGGCGTTGCCCATCTCCTCGACCATGAGAATGATGTTGATTCCCGGTTGCGCGCGTTTAGCGGCGGTGGGTAGATCGCTTCCTCCCAGGCTGGCCAGCCGGAAATCCACCAGAACGGCGTCGAATTTCCTGCTCCCCAGCAGCGCCAAGGCCGCGGCGGCGGAATTCACCGCGCTGACCTCGCACGCGCAGTCGCGCAGAACGCGCGCACACTGCTCCTGTGAAGACGTATCGTGATCGACGAGCAACGCTTTCCTGACCATGGCGGCGAGATGGAAGCCCACGGCGGACAAGGCCTCCTCCCGAAGCGAGGGCGCGCCTAGTGATTCGGAAGTATACAGTCCGCATCGGGCAATGTCAAAACATCCAGATAACATTTTTTAATTGCTTGACAGGAACATTACCATCTGGCTAACCCAGGGCGCTCAACGCGGTTTTGGAAGGGCAGAGCTTCAGAGTGGGTGATTTGAATTTTTTACCCTCGCCCCCTTGGGGGAGAGGGTGGACCGCAACCGGCGCTTTCTTCAGCCGGGGCGGGCCGGGTGAGGGGGTACAAACCGTAGCGCCTAATTCTTACTTGGCCCAGTGCATTCATGTTAGTGCCGACCCCCTCACCCACCGCCTTGCGGTCCCCCCTCTCCCCCAAGGGGGCGAGGGAAGAAGAATTTTCGCGCCGGGCTAACGCTCCCTGGGGATCAGTCCCGGCCGGAGGAAGCCAAAGCGGTATAATATATCTTCAGACCGGAGGGTCGGGGCGTGGCCAAGCTGGGAAGAATTCTGGTGGTGGAAGACGACCCCCACGCGCGCCAGGGTTTGTCAGACCTGCTGAGCGCCTGGGGCTACGAAACCGATGCGGCCGGTGACGGCGCCGAAGCTCTGCAGAAAATTGAGGCTTTCGATCCCGCCGTCGTCATTTCCGATCTTCGTATGCCGCAAGTGACCGGCATGGAACTGCTGCGTCAACTCCACGACGCGCGGCCCGGCCTGCGCTTCATCATGCTGACGGGTCAAGGCACCATTGAAGAAGCTGTCGAGGCCACCAAACTGGGCGCTTACAACTTCCTGGAAAAGCCCGTCGATCCCAAACGGCTCCAGGTGGAATTGCGCAATTGCCTGGAGCGCCAGGAAGGCGAACGGCAGTTGGAAGTTGCCCATCGCCGCCTGCGCGATCTGGGCGTGCTGGGGAGCCTGGTGGGCCGCTCCGCCCAAATGCAGGAGGTCATGCGCCTGATTGCCATGGTCGCGCCCTCGAGCGCGTCCGTCTTGATTACCGGCGAAAGCGGCACGGGGAAGGAGTTGGCGGCGCGCACCCTCCACGAACTCAGTCCCCGCCAAACCAAATCCTTCGTGGCCGTGAACTGCGCGGCCATCCCCGAGTCCTTGATGGAAAGTGAAATCTTCGGTCACGAGAAGGGCGCATTCACGGGAGCGGTGGAGCGGCGCATCGGCTGCTTTGAGTTGGCCGATGGCGGCACCTTGCTTCTCGACGAAATCGGGGAGATGCCGCCCGCGACGCAGGCCAAACTTCTGCGCGTGCTGGAAGACTCGAAAGTCCGCCGCCTGGGAAGCAAGTCGGAAATCTCCGTCGACGTGCGCGTACTGGCCGCCACCAACAAGATCCCGGCGGAGGCCGTTGCCCAGGGGCAGCTCCGCCGCGATTTGTATTTCCGCCTCAATGTGGTGCACGTTGCCATGCCCCCCCTGCGCGAGCATTTGGACGATCTTCCGGATTTGGCGGCGGCGCTCCTCGAGAGCCTGAACCGCAAACACGGCCGCGCGGTGAAAAGCATTTCCCCCGAGGCACTTGAAACCTTGCACCGGTACACGTGGCCGGGAAACGTGCGCGAGCTCCGCAATGCCCTGGAACGGGCCTTGGTTACATGCTCCGGTGAAATCCTGGAAAAAGAAAACCTGGGCCTCGACTTTGGCCGGACGGTGGTGGCGGGCGCGAACGACGGCTTGCGCCTGCGGCCGGGAATGACCGTGGCAGAAGCCGAGCGCCGTCTGATTCTCGAGACCCTGGCGTTCACTGAAAACAACAAGACGCGCGCCGCGGAACTCTTGGGGATCAGTTTGAAAACCCTACACAACAAGTTGAAAGAATATGAGGCTGAGCCTCAAAGCTAAGCTCACCGCGCTGATTACCCTGCTGGTTCTCCTGGTGGTGGTCGCCACCTCCACGGTTTACATCTCGAATCTTACCCGCCAAGCCCTTCTGGAAGTTCAAACCAAGGGCGAATACGTGGCCAACGAGGTCTATCACCAAGCGGGCGCGGTGCTGGCCCAAAGCCGTATGCCGGAGGGCGAAAATCCGCAGGACTTCCAGGCGCTACGCAGCTTCGTTCAAACGCGCCTTGCTTCTGACCCGGGCCTGAAGTCGCTCATGGAATCGGCCGTGGGGTACTCACCCGTCGTCGACTACGTCGCCATCACCGACACGAACCTCGTCGCCCTGGTTCACAGCAATTCCGAGGAGGTCGGCCATCATCTCACGCCCGCGCCACGTTATTCGCAACTCATGCGGGCGGGGATGCTGCGGCAACTCCGCGCTGTCTACGGCCCCCCGCAGGTCTATGAAGTCATCCTGCCGCTCGCCCTCGGCTCGAGGCCGCTGGGGGATGTGCGGGTGGGCGTTTCCACGGTGCTACTCCGCGATGAGATCTCGCCGAATCTTCGCGCCGCGCTGCTACTGTCGCTCATGGCGATCGTATTCGCCACGCTTTCGGCCGAGGTGGTCTCCTTCCGCGTGCTGCGGCCGCTCGAAAATATCTCGCAGAGCGTCGATCTCCTGGCGCGTGGCGAGTTCTCCGTGCCCATAACGCTCCAGCGGCGCGACGAGTGGGGCATTCTCTCCTCGAAACTCCATCTTCTGGGTGAGCAGATGCGCGGGGAAAAGGCCGCCTTCGTCCGCCTCCAGGAAAATCTCGACCACCTCTTCAGCAACCTGAGCGATGGCCTGCTGCTCTTCGATCAGCAGGACCGCTTGGTTCTGGCGACGCCGGCCGCGGAACATTTTCTCGGCTCGACCGTCCAAACTCCGGCGCAGCGCCCGGCGCTGGAAGTTTTTTCCCAGGCCACGCCCCTGCACCAATTGCTGCGCGAGGCCTTCCAAACTCGCCAGTCGCTGCTTTGGAAAACGCTCGAACTGCCCGGCGAGCATTCCACCCGCATCGCCGTGAACGCGCAGTTCGTGGGCGAAGGCGCTCAGCGCGTGGGTTGCCTCGTCACCCTGCGCGACACGGGCTCGCGCGCGGAAATTCAGGACCAGATTGACACCACCACCAAACTCGCCGCCATCGGGCGGCTGATGTCGGGCGTCGCGCACGAAGTCAAGAACCCGCTGAACGCCATGGTGCTGCAACTGGAAGTGCTGAAGGCGCGATTGGGCGAAGACGGCGATAAGGTGCAGCCGCAAGTGGAAATCCTGGCGGAGGAAATTCGCCGCCTCGATCGCGTGGTCAAGACCTTTTTGGATTTCACCCGGCCCGTGGAGATTCATCCCGTCGATGCGGAAGTCACACCCCTGGTGCGCGAAGTTTTCGCCCTGGCCGAGCCGCAGGCGCGGAAGAATAACGTCCAACTGATTTTTGCGGACGGCGGCGCTACGCCGCCGGTGCACGTTGATCGCGACCTTATCAAGCAAGCGCTGCTAAACTTGGTCTTGAATGGATGCCAGGCCATGCCCCAAGGCGGCGAGTTGACCCTTACCGCCCACGCCATCCCCAAAGGCGGCGAGTTGAACACCACCCCCCACGCCGTGCCCCACGCCGTCGAACTCGAAATTCGCGACACCGGCGTGGGCATTCCCCCCGATGCACAGAAGAGAATCTTCTCCCTCTTTTACACCACCAAGCCCGGAGGCACCGGCGTGGGGCTCGCCATGGCGTTTCGCGTGGTGCAACTCCACAACGGCACAATCGACTTTACGAGCGAAGTCAACCGCGGAACAACCTTTCGAGTCACCCTGCCCGCCAGCGCCCAGCAGGATTCTCAACAGGCGTAGCGCGAACCGGTCCTGTAGGTCCGCGGCTTTTCCCAACCGCCACACGGGCCGGCTGGGAATGTAATCCATCTTCTGCGCATGATGCCGACGGATGTAAAGCCCAACTCATCTCAGCTCAGACACCGGCAGCGCCCGGAATCCCTTGGCAAGTGGAAAACTGTTCGGCGTGCGGCAGACGACCGCGCCGCTCGCCACTCTCGCTTTCCCCACAACGTTGCGTACAAAATCAAGGTTCACCGCGTCACTCTCGGCCGGCAATTCGGTCCACTTCGCTTCCAAGAGCTCCAACTGTCCACCGACATCCACCACGAAGTCCACCTCGCGCGTGCGATCACGCCAGAAGAACAGACTACCGGCGCGTCCGGCTCGGCGTTCACGACCGCGCAGTTGAGCGAAAACAAAGGTTTCCCAGATCGCGCCCGCCGCCGGTGATTGACGGAGGGCGTCTTCAGA
>JBEKAD010000299.1:0-6934 GCA_050018435.1 Terriglobia bacterium | reverse complement strand
ATGACCAGATCGGCCCAATAACCTTCGCGAATGCATCCCCGGCGGGGCAGGGCAAAGATTTCCGCCGTCAATGCGGTGGCGCGCCGGACGGCGGCCTCCAGGGTCAGCAGTTTCTGATTGCGCACATACTCGGCGAAGATGCGGGGAAACGTGCCCTGCCCACGCGGATGGGGTCGCCCGAGCCCGCGATAGTGGATCGAACTGTCAGATCCGAAAACCATGTCCGGAGCGGTAATGAGCTGCTGCACATCCTGCTCGTTCATCTCTTCGGCAATGATTTGGATGTCGCCCGCGCCCTGGTGGGTTAGGATCCACGCCGCCTGCGCGCGCGGGGAATCCGCACCGCCCGTCTCGCTGCTGACAATGGAGGGAATCGTCCGCCCGATCCACTCCTTATGTTTTACACTGAAGGCAACCCGCACGTTGGAGTAATCCTGCCAACCGTCGCGGCGCAACTTATCGAGACTAAGATCGATGGCGCGCGCAAGGCTCTTGCTCATTCCCGGGGCCGGGCCGCTAATCAGCGGGAATGCCTCGGGAGGAATCAGGTATTCCAATGTGCTGCTGAGAGAGGTGTAAGGATACAAATCGGAGGTCAGGCGGATTCGCGCTCCGGCGGTTTGGCGCGCCTCGTCCAGCCGAGCACGCGCGGTTCCCCATTGCGATTGGCCCGCAGCTTTGAAGTGCGAAATGTGCAGCCGGGGAATGCCCGCGCGCTGCGCCGTGCGCACGGCCTCAGCGAGCGCGGCCTGTTCCTCCGCGGCTTCATTGCGCAGGTGCGTGGCGTAAATGGCGTGCTCCTGTGCCGCGACGCGAACCAGCGCGACAACTTCATCCTCGTGGGCGTAGAGCCCGGGTTGGTAGCAGAGTCCGGTGGAAAAGCCCAGCGCGCCGGCCTCAATGCCGGCCCGGATCCGCGATTGCATTCGCGCTATCTGTTCCAGCGTGGGGTTGGGGCGCACCCCGCAAACTTGTTGGCGGAGCGTGTTGTGCCCCACGAGCGTGGCGACGTTCACCGCCAGCTTCAATCGGTCGAGCTTGCGAAATAAGGCCGCGATATCCGGGGCAGAGAAGCCACAATTCCCGGTGATGACAGTGGTCACGCCTTGCAGCAGAAAGTTATCAGCCGCCAAACGGAATTGCGAAAGTTTGATCTGATCTTCGATGTTGACGTGGGCGTCGATAAAACCCGGTGATACCACTTGGCCCTGTGCGTCAATTTTGGCGCGCGCCGGGGCTTCTGCCAGGAAGCCGATTTTTTCGATGCGGCCGTCGCGGATGCCGAGGTCCGCCCGGAATCCGGCGCGTCCCGTGCCATCCACAATGAGGCCGTTGGTGATGACCAGATCGTAGGCGTTGGGTGACGCTGTAGATAATCCACAAATTACGCAGATTACGCAGATGAGACAGGCAGAAAGAAACCCCCATGTCGAGGAGCGTGACCAAACCGCGAGGGATCTCGTTTTCATACGAGTACCGGGTACGTGTGAGCAGTATCAGAGTGCGAGTGGCTCACCTACGAGGGATGGGGCGTTCTTGCCCTATCTGTCCCTCGCGGTCCGCATTTACGTCCCTTTAATCTGTGTAATCTGCGTAATCTGTGGACCCTCGACTACTTGATTTCGATGACGTACTTGCCCAGGTAGAGTTTAGCCGGCCCACCTTTGGCGGTGGCCACGTCCAGCGGTCTGGGTTGCTTGACGCTGTCGTCTTTCTTGGCGGCGCATTCGCCCACCTTTTCCCCCGCTTGGTCATAAATCCTGAACGGGGCGTCGGCGTTGCTGGGGGGGGCGGGGCGTTCCAGTCCAAAGCCGTAGCTGCCCACGCCAATGGCATTACCGCAGACGGAGAGCTTGGTTTCCGTAATCAACATGCCCGTGTATTTCTGCTGGATTTGCGAACTGTATCCCGTGGTGACGATGAGGCCCATAACCACGCGCGCTCCCTTGGCGTTTTTCAATACGGCGGCGTTCCGCTTATCCACAGGGATATGTTCTCCCACTAGGTAAAAGTCCGTGGGCACGGCGCGATTGAAGGCATCGCCGGCTACGGGTTCGAACCCGCCTTGGGCGCGCGCCGTATTCGGCCAAGCCGCCAGCAGGCCGACCATGACGATGAATCCGATAACCATCAATGTTTTCTTCATGGGTTTCCTCTCCTGGATTCTGCATGGGTATAGGGTGATGGCGTGAGGCCATCCGAGACAGGCGAAGTCTATCATGAATAGCTCGTCCCCGATGGGCAAGGAAAAGCAGGTGTAGCGCGGACCTGTTCTGTAGGTCCGCGGCTTTTCCTTGCCCATCGGGGACGAGCCGCGGACCTACAGAACAGGTCCGTGCTACCCTGCGGTCAAGAAAACAGCACCAAAATCAAGAAATTCTCTTCCCTCTCCCCCAAGGGGGCGAGGGTGGTAAATTCAAATCGCTCGCTCACGGAAAAAGGTTGCTTTGTCTGGTCTGCGGGCGGTAGGATTCGCGGCCAGCAGCCCGGCAAGTTAGCGAGGCCGCGCATTCCCGGAGGGAAGAATGACCCACAAAGAACGGTTGTTGACCGCCATTCATCACGAGGAACCCGATCGCGTTCCGCTCTGTGCGTGGTACACGCCGGAGGCGGAAAGGACCATGCTGCGCCACCTCGGGGTGGAATCCACCGAGACCGAAACCTACAAGGCGGCGGGCGGTCCGCTCCCCATCCTGATGGATCACGACTTTCTGATTTCCTGGGTGGGGCCGTGTACCGGTTACTATGCTGACCCCGCGGAAGAGTACACGGACGAATGGGGAATCGGCTGGAAATGGTTTAAGTTCGCCGCCAGCGGTTCCTACACGGAGATGGTGAGGCGTCCTCTCGCCGACATCATCGACCCCGCGGATTTCTCCATGCCTGACTTCACGCGCGAGGACCGATACACCGGCGCTTGCCGACTGGTCTCTGAGTATGGGAAAGAGTTCGGCATTATGGGCGGGTGTGCGTGCACGCTCTTCGAGTTGTCGTGGTATTTGCGGGGCATGGAGCAAGTGATGACGGACATGGTCACCAACCAAGACTTCATGCACGCCTATCTGGACCGGCTGATGAAGTGGATTGACGAAGCCGGCGCCCGCATGGTCGGTTTGGGCGTGGATATTATCTGGATCGGGGACGATTTCGGCATGCAGGACGGGATGATCATCTCGCCCCAGCTTTTTCGCGAGTTCTTCAAGCCGCGCTATGCGTATCTGTTCGCCAAATGGAAGGCGCTCAATCCTAACGTGAAGATCGCTTTTCACTCCGATGGCAACATCTACCCGATCATTCCCGATTTCATCGAAATCGGGCTCGATATCCTCAACCCCGTCCAGCCAAAATCCATGGATCCGGCGAAGCTCAAGAAGATGTATGGTGACAAGCTCACCTTTTGGGGGACGGTGGATATTCAGGAGGTCCTGCCCTTCGGCACGGCCGAGGATGTGGCGAACGAAGTCAAGCTGCGCGTGCAAACGGTGGGGAAAGGCGGCGGACTGATTCTCTCCCCCGCCCATAATATCCAGTGCGAGGTGCCGCTGGAAAACATCCTGTCTTTCTACGAGGCGGCGAAGCGGTTTGGCCGTTATCCCCTTACAGCCAACTGATCTCCCATCGAGGGGTTATCACGCCACCCCAGTCGCTAACCCGGACTTCCCACCGCGATGGGACGATTTTGGGGAGCTTTCGGAAGGGCGGGAGCCGCGATTTCGGCGGGGCTGAAGCCCCGCCCTTCCGGCAGCCCCAAAGAGGGTCCAAGCGTGGTGGGAAATCCAGATTAAGGTTTATCCGTGACCGGGGCCACGCTCTTGGTCACCGGGCTGGAAGCAACCTTGGCAGGGGATGGATTGGCGGGTGGCTTCGGTGTGGCGACTTCCTTCTTGGGAGGTTCGGGCGATTCTCCGGGAGGCGTGGTCTGCGGGGTTGGCTTGCTCGCCGCAGGCGCGGCGACGGGGGACGCTGCCGGCGCCAGCAGGCGTTCCGGGGCAGCGTTGGCCAGAATATCCTTCACTTGGTCGGGGCTTTTTAAGAGGGGAGAGTGAGGAAAATCCTCCGCCGGCGTGTCCTTCAAGATTTGCCCCATGAAGTCCAGCCAGATCGGCAATGCCACGCGGGCGCCTTCCTCTTTTTCCCCGAGGGTGCGATGGTCATCAAAGCCCACGTAGACCCCGCAGGTCAGTGAGGGCGTGAACCCCATAAACCAGGCGTCAGTAAAATCACTGGTGGTTCCGGTTTTCCCTGCCACCGGGTGCTTGCTCGCGAAGGTTTTTCCGGATGTGGCGGTGCCGGAGTTGAAGACCTCGCGCAACATGGAAACCATGATGCGCGCCGTCGAAGCGGGAATGGCGTCGGCCACCTCCGGCGGAAAATCATCGATCAGCCGGCCATCGTAATTGGTCACCCGCGTCACCATGCGCGGGGCGATATGGACCCCGTCGTTGGGAAACGTCGTGAAGGCCGACGTGTGCTCGAGGAGTGTCAGGTCGGAGGCGCCCAAGGCCAGC
This sequence comes from Terriglobia bacterium, assembly GCA_050018435.1. Lineage (GTDB taxonomy): Bacteria > Acidobacteriota > Terriglobia > UBA7540 > UBA7540 > Bog-366. Next base: position 2,426 of record JBEKAD010000299.1, on the reverse strand, counting down.
GGCAGGTTGGGAACGAGCCGGGAAGTAAGCCCGAATTTGCGGCAGAGCTTGATGACCTTGTCCACTCCGATCCGGGCGAGGGTGCGGACGGCGGGAACATTGCGTGACTCCGCCAGGGCGTGCAGCACGGTGATGGTTCCCTGGAACTTCTCATCATAATTGTGCGGCGCCCAAACTCCGGAGGAGGTGTGGTAGCTGACGGGCGCATCCACCACGGTGTCAAAAGGAGAGGTCCCGTCCATGATCGCTTGCGCATAGACATAAACCTTGAAGGACGAGCCCACTTGGCGCTCCGCCTGCACCGCACGGTTGTACTTGCTTTCCGTCCAGTCGTACCCTCCTACCATCGCCTTGATCCCACCGGTGGAATTGTCAAGGGCCAGCACGGCGCCTTGCACATCCGGGTCCTGATCCAGGGTGGCCTTGGCGGTATTTCCCTTGACCTCCTTGATCAGAAAAAGGTCAACATCCCCGGGAGCGAACAAGTCGGCGGCAAGCTTTTTCTTCGTCCAGGAAAAGTCCGGCGGGGTAATTCGCGCGGTCAGGTTGCCGAAGCGCACCTCGGCGTGGTCAGCTTTGATGTCCATCACCAGGCCGTGGACCAAATCCCCGGCGTCAGGGGGCTGCTTCCAGTCGTCGTCAACATAAGTTTCCAGGCTGATGGGTCTTCCGTCGGGAGTAAGCAGGGGGTTCTTGAGGATGTTCCTTTCCGGCCCTCGCCAGCCGCGCCGCTTGTCGTCGTCGCGCAAGCCCTTTTTCAAGGTTTCTTCCGCCACCTCTTGGGTTTGGATGTTGAGCGTGGTGTAAACCCGCAAGCCTTTTTCGCGCACGGCTTCCGGCCCGTATTTCCTCTCCAGGAACTGCCGGACCTCTTCCTCAAAGTAGGGAGCAACCGTGTAATTCCAGCGCTGGATGTTTAACCCCAGGGGAGCCACCGTAGCGTCGTGAAGCTGGGTGGAATGGATTTTTCCCGTCTCCAGCATGGCGAGCAGCACCTGGTTGCGCCGCCGTCGCGCCAAATCGGGATGCAGGATGGGGGAGTAAGCCGTGGGCGAGCGCGGAATCCCCGCCAGCAGCGCGGCCTCCGGTAGGGTCAGTTCATTCAGATGCTTGCCGAAATAGAATTGCGCCGCCGCCTCAAATCCGAAGTTCCCGTGGCCCAGATCTACCTGGTTCGCGTACAGGGTGAAAATCTGCGACTTGGTGAAGTAGCGCTCAATCTGGATGGCCAGCAGCACTTCCTGGATTTTTCTCCGGAAGCTCTTGTCGGGGGTGAGGAAAAGCATCCGGCTGAGTTGCTGGGTCAAGGTGCTGGCGCCCTGCGTCTTGCGCCATTCCAGGATGTCTTTGCTGGCGGCGCGGATGATGCCGAGAATATCCACTCCCCAGTGGCTCTCAAAGTGCCGGTCCTCGATGGCAATCACCGCGTTGCGAAGGACGGGAGGGATCTGGTTGTAGGTCACAATGACGCGGTGCTCCAGGGCAAAAGTGCCGATGGCCGTGCCGTCGTCCGCATAGATTTCCGTCATCACATCCGGGCGATAATCCTCCAGCTCGCGCACCTTGGGGAGGTCGGAAGAGTAAACAAAAACCAGCCCCCCCAGCGCGCCAAGGCCGGCGGAGAAAAGGACGAGAATCAGGAAAACAAACTGACCGAAAAGCTTCCGGCTGCTCACGTGACGTGGAAGGTCACGACGCGGGGGCACGGAAATAATGGAATAAAAATCAGGCGCCATCGGTGGTTCGTCCCAAACTCATTTTAGGCGCACCCCGCGCAGCAGTCAAATCTATGATGACAAGCGGGGGGAAAGGTGATGATGGGCCGCCGCTCGGGACGCGGCGCGTCTCTCTATCGCGCAGGTCGTTGTCCCCTTGGTGTGCGTTATCGCAGTTCCCGAAACTCCGCGCAGGTGATCCCAAGCTGGCGTAGGATTTTGAAGAAAAGTGGCGGGCCAATCTCGCGGCCGCCATGCAGAGGGATGGTCACGGCTCGGCCGTCGGGGTGATTCCAGCGCTCATGACTTCCGGTTTGTCTGGTCCTGGAGAAACCCAGGCGACGGGCTACTTCCTGGAATTCCCGCGCGGTCGCGCTAGGCATGAACGATCTCAGTGGTGTCAGCAGGGAGTGGCAGGCCCTTCTCACCGTATTCTTCGGCGATCATCTCGAAGACTTTGGTGATCTCGGCAAGCGCTTCTTCGCGAGTGGGCATCAGGGCGTAACACCCTGAGATGGCCGGAATTTCGGCCACCCATGAGCCGTCTTCCTGGCAATAAAGAATCGTCTTGTAATCTTCGAGCCTCACAGACACTCCTCAATTCTCGAGTATATCACACCCCTCCCTGGCGGGGGTGGCGTCGCCAGAAGTGGCAAGCCTAAACAATCACCGCATGATGGGCTGGTTGGCGCAGACCCCTGTCCCTTGGGG
>JBEKAD010000298.1:0-6943 GCA_050018435.1 Terriglobia bacterium | reverse complement strand
GAAGACGCTGAAGGAGAGGACGCCACCCGTCATCCCGCGATGAACCCGGGGCGCCTCTCGCTGATAGCGGAAGCATTAAGCTATTGCCAAGTTGCAGAAATTAGCGACACTATTTGTAGCCGGGCGGAAGGACGGGGCTTTAGCCCCGTCGTAGAACTCGGGCTGATTTTAGGGGCTTTAGCCCCTGAAGCGATGCGGCTTCAGGGCCTGAAGGCCCGTTCAACCCATTGCCCACGGGCGGCGGGGCTAAAGCCCTGCCCTTCCGGGAGCCACAAATAATCGCGCTTATTAATGCAATTAGGCACTAGTCAGTCACTCCTGAACATGCCGGAAATCTCCACTTCCGTCGCGGCGCCGCGCACGCCGCTCTTCTCCACGCGCAAGATCGTGCACATGTCCATGCTGATCTTCGCGTTCCTGCTGCCGTACCTCACCTGGACGCAAGCCGCAGGGTGCGCGCTGCTGGCGCTGCTCTTCAACGTTGTGGTTCTGCCCCGCCTGGGGGCGGACCTGCGTAAAAGCCCAGCCAGCGCGCCCGGCTCCAGCGTCTGGACAGGCATTGTCATCTATCCCATCTCGGTGCTGGTGCTGATCCTTCTTTACCGCCACGACCTGCACATTGCGGGCGCCACTTGGGCCATCATGGCCTTGGGCGATGGCACGGCGAGCGTCACCGGCGGCGCGTTGCGCGGCCCGGCGCTCCCCTGGAATCGCCAAAAGACTTGGTCAGGTCTTCTGGGATTCATCGTGGCCGGCACGGCGGGCGCCTATGTTTTGACGCGCTGGGTGGCCCCCACCGTCGCCCCCGACATCGCCCTGAGGATTTGCGCGGCCAGCGCGCTGGTGGGCGCGATCGTCGAATCCGTCCCGATTCGCCTGGATGACAACGCTACGGTGCCGCTGGTGGCGGGCGCCTTCATGTTTTGCCTGTACTTCGTCGAGCGCAGCGCGCTGGACAGCAACTTGCCCTTCCTCGGCCGGCGCATCGTGCTGGCCGCGGCCATCAATCTCGCACTGGCGGTGTTGGCCCTCGGCTTGAAGATGGTCAACCGCTCGGGGGCGGTCTGCGGGTTTGTGCTGGGCGTGGCGGTCTATCTGGGCTACGGTTACAAAAGCTTTCTGTTGATGTTTGCCTTCTTCCTGCTCGGATCCGTAGCCACCCGAGTCGGCTACGCGCGGAAAGCCGCGCGCGGCGTGGCGGAAAAACGCGGGGGCGCCCGGAGTTGGCGCGAAGCCGTGGCGAACTCGCTGGCGGGGGCGTTCTTTTCCCTCCTGGTCATCACCACGCATCACGAAGGCGCCTTTCTGATGGCGCTGATCGCGGCGTTTGCGGAAGCCACGGGCGACACCGTTTCCAGCGAGATCGGGCAATGGATCTCCGACCGCGCCTATCTGATCACGACGTTCCAGCCGGTCCCTGCCGGCGAAGACGGCGGCGTCTCCGTGGGAGGCAGCATCGCGGGCGGGTTGGCTTCCGGGCTCGTCGTGGCGCTGGCCTTCGGGATGGGCTTGTGCGGGAAAGGTGGCGCCACCATTGCCCTCGCCGCCGCGGTGGGCGGGAACCTGCTCGACAGTGTGCTGGGCGCCACGCTCGAACGGCGCGGCCTGATCACCAACGGCATTGTAAATTTTGCCGGCACGAGCTTTGCCGGAGCGCTAGCGCTCTCGATCGCGCTGCGCATCGGGTACTAGCCCCGAAGGGGCGACCTAGCAAAGCCCAGGCCAACGGCCTGGGTCAGGGAAACCCAACCGGTTTTCATCCGCAAGCCCTGAAAGGGCGAGCTAACTGTCGTCTCTACCACCTTCCCAACGGCATGTTCTCCTCGACCTGCGGGACGGCACGGTGGGTTCCTTAGATCGCCCTTTCAGGGCTTGGCCCGGGAGACAATCCGTTAACCCAGGCCGTTGGCCTGGGCTTTGCTAGGTCGCCCCTTTGGGGCTTCTTCGCAAATCAGGACACCACTCCTTTCTTCGGCCCATTGATATCGCATGTGGCGATGTGATATCATTCCCGTGCAGTCAAGGAGTTTGCTATGCCGGCGATTGTCGTGCGCAACATTTCCGCCGAAACCCACCGGGCGCTGCGTTCCCGGGCGAGGCAGCACGCACGGAGCACCGAAGCGGAAATTCGAGCGATCCTCGATGGGGCCGTACGGCCGGCCACGCGCGTCAAGCTCGGGTCTGCCCTCGCGGCGCTCGCGAAGCCCTTGGGCGGCCTCAATCTCAAAATTACGCGGGACAAGACACCCGCTGCGCCGGCGGACTTCGCGTGATCCTGCTTGACACCAACGTGGTTTCCGAGCCGATGCGGCCCAAGCCCGATCAGAAAGTGCTTGCTTGGCTCGATGCCCAGGCGGCCGAGAGCCTCTATGTCGCGACCGTGAGTCTCGCCGAGTTGCTGCTCGGCATCGAAAGCCTGCCGGCCGGCAAACGCCGCAAAGCCCTCGCCGCTGCCCTCCACGAGCAGGTCATCGCCCTGTTCGGCGAGCGGATCGTTCCTTTCGATCTCGGCGCGGCAGAGACCTACGCGCAGATCGTCACGCGTGCCCGCCGGCATGGCCATCCGATTGCCGTGGCGGATGCCCAGATTGCGGCGATTGCCGCATCGCGCCAGTTTACTGTGGCTACGCGCGACGAGGCGCCCTTCCAGGCCGCCGGCGTCCCGGTCATCAACCCCTGGACCGCGAGCATGGAGGGTCGATTGGGCGGCCCCGATTAGAAGAATCAGATGGCCGACCTGAAGGACGTAGCGGATTGGCCAATGCTTGCCAAAGGTGCTAGAAAGTAGATGAATCGCGCGTGAACCCGCACAAATCCTCGACTGCCGCCCAGAATCCCGTTTACAACTTTCCAGCTCCGACGCTAGAATGAATTGAAAGCTTGTGCACGGTTCGGGCACTTTCAATTCATGGCTGAGATTCTGGCAATCTATCCCGGGTCTTTCGATCCGATCACGAATGGTCACCTCGATTTGATCGAGCGGGGGAGTCAGCTCTTCAATCGGCTCCTTGTCGCGGTGCTGACGAATCTCGAAAAGAACCCGCTTTTCACCGTTGCCGAGCGGGTGGAAATGCTCCGGGAGGCGGCTCGACCTATCCCCAATGTTTCGATCGATACTTTCAGCGGGTTGCTGGTGGATTACGCGCGGCAGAAGCAGGCGCAGGTGATTTTACGGGGCATTCGAGCTTTCACGGATTACGAGTATGAGCTGCAAATGGCGCTGATGAATCGTAAACTCGCACCCGATCTGGAAACGGTGTTCTTGATGCCGGCCCTCGCCTACACTTACGTCAGTTCGCGCTTGGTGAGGGAGATCTTTCAGCACGGCGGCTCCGTCACCGGGCTGGTTCCGGCGCTGGTAGAAGAACGGCTTCATCAGAAAGTGAAGAAGCTAGAAGCGAGGAGCTAGAAGTTAGGAGTCAGAGTGGAACGGCACATGTCCTCACTACTCGCTTCTAACTCCTAGCTTCTAACTTCTGCCTTCCAAGGCAGGAGCTAGAAGCCGGGAGCTAGAAGGTAGGAGTCAGAGTCGGACACTCACTACTCGCTTCTGACTCCTCGCTTCTAACTTCTAGCTTCTAACTTCTGCCTTCCAAGAGTGGTTAATGCAGTTTTCCGAGCGAATTTCACGGATTTCGGTTTCCCCGACCGCCGCGGTTATGCAGAAGGCCGACAAGCTGCGCGCCTCCGGCGTCAAGCTGGTTGACTTCGGCGCCGGCGAGCCCGACTTCCCCACGCCCGATCACATCAAGCAGGCCGCGGTCCGCGCGCTGGAAGAGAACTTTACCAAGTACACGCCCACCGGCGGCACGCGCGAACTGAAGGAAGCAGTGGTAGACCGGCACGCCCGGGATTTCGGCTCGCACTACTCCGTCGAAGAGTGCCTGGTGACCGTGGGAGGCAAGCAAGCCATTTTTGAAGCCATGGTGGCTACGCTCAACGACGGGGATGAAGTGATTTTGCCCGTTCCTTACTGGGTCTCATTCCTCGATATCATTCATTATGCCGGCGGCAAGGCGGTGTTTCTGGAGACGGATGAGGCGGAGAACTTCGCCGTGCGCGCCGAGGCCGTGGAAAAACTCCTCACGCCGCGGACCAAGATGATCATGGTGAATTCGCCCAACAATCCCACCGGCGCCGTGGTCTCGCGCGAGGAAATGGAAAAGCTCCTGGGGGTGGCGGCGCGGCACAAGGTTCTCCTATTGTCCGACGAGTGCTATTGCCATTTTCTCTACGATGACCCACCGTTTTCCCTGGGGAGCTCAAAGGATCGCGACCATCTTCTGGTTGTGGGCTCGCTTTCCAAGACTTATGCCATGACGGGTTGGCGCGTGGGATTTGCCCTGGGCTCCAACAAGCTTCTTGCCAATATGCTGAAGCTTCAGAGCCACTCGACTTCCAATCCCACCTCGATCGCGCAGAAAGCCGCGGTGGAGGCCTTGCGCGCCTCGCAGGATTCCGTGCGCGCCATGCTGGCTGAGTACCGCCGGCGCCGCGACCGCGTGGTGGAGGGCCTGCGCGCCATTCCCCACGTCAAGTGCACGCTGCCGCAGGGCGCTTTCTACGCCTATCCCAATATCTCGACTTACTTGAACCGTGACGGCTTGGCCAATACCACCGTGCTGGCGGAAAAACTCCTGGATGAAGCGCACGTAGCGGTAGTACCCGGCCCGGCCTTTGGAACTCAGCAACACGTTCGGCTTTCCTACGCAACTTCCCTGGATCGGATTGACGAGGGGTTAAGACGGATGGCGGCGTTCTTCGCCAGGTTCTGAGCGCCAAGTTGCAGAAATGAGCGACATTATTTGTAGCCAAGCGGAAGGACGGGGCGGCGCCTGTCCCGACTTGTCGGGAGCCCCGTCGTAGGACTCGCGTTGATTTTAGGGGCTTTAGCCCCTGAAGCGATGCGGCTTCAGGGCCTGAAGGCCCGTTCAACCCTATGCCCAGGGGCGGCGGGGCTAAAGCCCCGCCCTTCCGGGAGCCATGAATAATCGTGCTTACTAATGCAATTCGGCCCTAAGTAAATATGTCCATATTCAAAAGCCCCGTCCAACTCTCCAAAATCTTCAAGCCGAAAATCTGGGGTCGGCGGGATTTGGCTCCGCTCTTTACCGCGCCCCACTCCCCAGACAGGGCGGGCGGACAATTCGCAAGCCAGCGCATCGGCGAGGTGTGGATCACCGATGATGTTTCGCGCTTCCTGAACGGCCCCGCGGCGGGAATGACCCTCGCCGAGGCTTCTGAAAAATACGGTCCGGAGTTGCACGGAAAGTCCTGGCCGGGCCACCGTTTTCCGCTTCTCGGGAAGTACATCTTCACTAGCGACTGGCTTTCTGTACAGGTTCATCCCGACGACGCTTACGCTGCTATCCACGAACCCGGCCACGTGGGCAAGTGTGAGATGTGGTATTTCCTGAGGGCGGATCCCGACGCGGCGATTCTCCTCGGCCTGAAGCCCGACGTGACGAAGCAGCAATTGCCCGAGGTGTTCAAGGACGGAAATTCGCGCGACTTCCTGCACAGCTTCCGGCCGCAGCCGGAGGAAGTTGTCTTTCTGCCTCCGGGAATCGTCCACGCTCTGGGGCCCGGTCTGCTGCTGTTCGAAGTCGAGGAAAATTCCGATCTCACCTATCGGCTGGATGATTTTAGCCGGCCCGGTCTGGATGGCAAACCGCGCCGGCTGCACCTGGAAAAAGGGCTCGAGGTTATTCGCCCGGAGCTGCCGCCCCGGTGCGATTTGCCCCGGCTCGAGTGCAGAGAGAAGTACGGCACGCGCCGATTCGTTCTCGCCAGCCGCTACTTCGCCCTCGAAGAATTGAGGGTTCGCCACACGGCAACTTTCCACAGCTCGCCCGAGAGAGTGGAGGTCCTTTCCATTCTGGAAGGCACGGGGCGCATTGAAAATGCGGCGGGCTGGTTGGCTTATCGCCCCGGTGACACCTGGTTGATTCCGCCCGCCGCGAACCTCTACCGCCTCGTGCCGGGGCTTGACACTGGGCTTTTGAAGTTCTACGTTCCCGACATCGAAAGGGATTTCCGCGAGCCGTTGAAGCGGCGAGGAATTCCGCCGGAGAAAATCCGCCAGATTGTATTCGAGTGAGGTCCCATGGCGCGAAAATCGGTCTTCGCTCACGCCTACGCTGTGGTGATGGCCGGCGGCAGCGGGACGCGTTTCTGGCCCCTGAGCCGGCGTAAGCATCCCAAACAATTACTGGAATTCTTCGGCCACGGCACGCTTCTGGAACAGACGGTGGAGCGGCTCCTGCCCCTGATTCCCCCCGAGCGCATCTACGTCTACACCAGCGAACTCGTTTTGCGTGAGGTCCGCCGGCGCCTGCCGCAGATTCCGCGCGCGCAAATCGTGGCGGAACCCGCCTCGCGCAACACCGCGCCCACGCTGGGAGTGGCGGCACACGAAATCTTGCGGCGCGACCCGCAGGGCCTGATGGTGGTGCTGCCGGCAGATCACATTATTTCCAAGCCCGCGGAATTTCATCGCGTTCTGCGCGCCGGTTGCGACACCGCGGAAAAGGCAGGTAGGTCGGTGGTAATCGGCCTGAAGCCGACCCGCCCTGATACCGGTTTTGGGTATGTGCGCATCAGCGCCTGTGAGGGGCGCAGTGCCGGCCAGGAAATTTACCGCGTGGAAAAGTTTACGGAAAAGCCGCCGCTCGCCGTTGCCCGCCGCTATGTCGCCTCCGGGCGTTACCTGTGGAACGGCGGCATGTTCATCTGGCGGGCTTCCACCCTGCTTGAGAATTTTGCCAGGCATCAAGCCCGCATGGCAGATCAGTTGGCGCACCTGGCCGAGGCCGGCGGTGTCCGGTCGGCTAAGAACTTCCGCCGCCTCTTCCCGCAATTCGAGAAGATCTCGATTGATTATGCCATCATGGAAAAAATCCAGAACATCCATGCCGTCGGCGCTGATATCGGCTGGAATGAC
>JBEKAD010000297.1:0-12939 GCA_050018435.1 Terriglobia bacterium | reverse complement strand
CCCGGCCGATGGTCTGCCTGGGAACGGGCTGCGACGCGGTGCGCGCCAGCGTTTATTCCCACGTCTGGGGCGTGCCCATGCCGGTGTTTGGCGTGGCGGGCTACATGCTGGTGGCCTTGCTCATCATTGCGGAGTCGCTTGTTCCCGCGGCGCTGGCCATCGAGGTCCGCTTCGCGCTGGCGGGCGCAACGGGGTTTGGATTCCTCTTTTCGCTGTACCTCGAATATCTGCAAGGGTTCGTGATTCACGCTTTCTGCGCGTGGTGCGTGACCTCGGGCTTGGCAATGACCGCGCTCTGCGCGCTGGCCGTTTACAACGTCGTTCGCCCCGCGCCGGAAGCCGATGCGGCCGCGCAAATTGCCCAAGTGCGCAGCTACTTCGCGGTAGGCGTGGCAGCCTTGCTAATCGGAGTCCCCGCTTTCTACGAGCTTGCCAAGCATGGGGAAGCGCCTCCCCCGCCGCCACCGCCCCCGAGTGAGACCACGGCGGAGAAACTGGTCAGGCCCGACAGCCACGTGGCGGGCAATCCCAACGCGGCCGTGACCGTGGTGGAGTTTGGAGATTTCGAATGTCCCGTCTGTGGACGCGAGGAAGAGGTGGCGCGGGAGATTCGCGCCAAGTACGCAAAACAGATCCGCTTCGTGTTCCGGCAGTTCCCTCTGATCCACATCCACCCTTTTGCCGAGCGCATGGCGGAAGCGTCGGAGTGCGCAGGTCAGCAGGGAAAGTTCTGGGAAGCGGTGGACAAGATTTATTCCCGGCAAGACGATTTGAGCGAAGAGGGATTGAAGCGTGACGCCGCCGAAATCGGTTTGGATCAGGCCAGGTTCAACCAGTGCATGGCCAGCGGCGTCGAGGAAGCGCGGGTCCGGCGGGATCTCGAGGATGGCAAGGCGCTGGGGGTGAATGCCACGCCCACATTTTTCGTCGGGCGCCAAGTGACATCGAATGTGCCGGATTTGGACGAGTTTTCGCGACTGATCGACCAGGAACTGGCGGCACAGGGAATTGGGTTGTCCTCCGCTCCCGCGCCACCCGCGGCCCCTGCGTCACCCGCCACCTCTCGGCCGGCTGAAACGAAGAATCCCCCCAAACCTGCACCCGCTTCCCGGACGGCCGCGCCCGCGCAAGTCACTACCAAACCCGCCCCGTCCTCGTTCGGCTTATTTGGATCCGCCCCGGGAGGCGCGCTGTCAAGCTTCCAGAGCAGCGGGGGAGGGTGCAGCGAAGCGGAAGCCCTCAAGAAGCAGCCTGCCTTGATTAACACCAGCCAACTGCGGGAACTCCTCGGCGGAACAACCAAACCGCTGTTCGTGGACGTGCGGCCGGCAAAAGAGTACGCCGCGGGGCGAATTCCCGGGGCAATCAATATTCCGGTGGACGACATGCCACAGCGCTGGAGCACCCTGCCCAAAGGCCGCGTCATCGTCTTCTATGAAGGCGGACGATCTTCCGGGGATATTTGCGCCTCCGGCCGCGCGGCAGGAAGGATCCTGCTGGACCATGGCTATGCCTTCAGTCAAGTCAAGGTGTATCAGGATGGCCTCGCCGGCTGGGGAGAATCCGGACTAGACTCCAGCAAGTCAGCACTCAAACCATGACGTTCAAGTCTGGTTTACAACGCCCGCAATTGATTTTGCTCACTCGGATAGATTCGCATGGAGGCAGCCAGCCTTGGCGAAGCGCGGTAGAGGGCTGGAGCCACCCCGAATCCGGACAGGTTGTCCATTATATTCGGTCACAATGTTCTTTTCCTCAATAAATAGATATTGAAGTGGCATCATAAACAAGTGTATACTCACCGTGGCTCGTACGCCCCCTCGGGCGCTCCTAGGCCCCGACAGCCAGGGGTTCGGGGTGTGCCACTACTCTGCGCCCCTCTAGGCTTCTGACCTGCTCACGACTGACTGGCTCTCCTTCTCAAGGAAGGCAATGCCATGCTCCGTATCGCTGACCCCGTAACCCAAGGGGCCTTCATCATTCTGGTTTCCGTGGTGATGGGGACCTGTCTGCTCATTGCCGTAGCGTTCTTCCGGCGTTGGCAACAGATCCGTTATGTTCGCTACGTTCATACCCTCCGACGTCAATACCGGCCCGTTCTGACAAAGCTGCTCTCCGGCGCGCGGAGCCCCTCCGGAATCGAGGCGCTACGGGAATTGCCGTTGGCCCGTCTGGAACTCCTGCTCGATCCTCTTTTCTCCAAGCGAAAGATCACAGAACGGTGTCTGGTTTTCCTTCAGGCTTTATGCGCAGAACTGGGGTTGATTGAGCTCTGGCAAAGCCGCTTGGACAACGGATGCTCGGCGGCCTCCCAAGCCTCGGGGAATGGGGCGCATAAAGATTTCCCCGAGGGCGCGGCTCTGCGCCATTTGCTGCGCGCGAAAAGCATTCGGAACTTGGGAACGCTGCGTTATCGGCCGAGTTGGCCGCTCCTGGTCAATTGCCTGGATGACCGCCATCCCGATATCCAGGGCGTGGCGTTGCGATCTTTGGCGGCCCTGGGCGCGCCGGAAAGCTTTCCGGTGCTTCGGGAACGGCTCCATGCGGTGCTCCAAGGGAAAGCCGCATCACCGCCCGTGCAGGGATTGCGGGCCGCCATGGTCCGCTTTGACCTTGCTTGCGTGCCGGCCCTGTTGCCCTCACTGCGCCACCCGGATCGACAAATCCGTTTGCACGGCGCCGAAATTCTGCGGACGATGGTCTGTCGCGAGGCCGCCCGCCAGCCGGGTCTGACCCTCACACCGGAGGTGCTCACACCCGCGATGGTGGAATTGCTGCTCTCCGGGCTGGCGGTTGACACCTTCTCGGAAACTCGGGCGCGCGCGGCCGAGGTGATTGTTTTTCTTGTCGACCCTCGCGCCAGGCCCGTGCTGCGTAACCTCCTGCTTGATCACCAATGGTTCGTGCGCCTGCGCACCGTCCGAGCCCTCGCCCACTTGCGGCAAGCCGCCGCGCCCATGCACCTGGATATTCGCAAATGCCTGCACGATCCCCACTGGCGGGTGCGTGAGGCGGCAATCCAGACCCTCCTCTCCCTGGGCCCGGAGGGAAAGTATCAGCTCTATGAACATTTCCTGACTTCCCCGGACCGCACCCTGCGCGAACAGATTGTGGAGGTGCTCGAACGCACGGGATTGGTGTCGGCCCTGGTGGAAGAATATAGCGCCGGCACCAATGGCGTGGATGCGCTCATCGTCGAACAACTGGCTGGCGCTGCGGCCCCACTGGGGCTTTCGGGACTTCTCCACACGTTGGACCCCGAGATCCGTCAAAAGTTCCTGCACCGTCTCATACCCGATGCGCAATCCAAGATGCCGCTTCCGGAAGAGAGGGGGCCGGAGGTGGAGAGCGCCATCCGCCTCCAGCGGGTTCATGAGTTACCGCCCTTTCGGGCGGCCTAAAGGAAATTGCCGGCCATGAACCACCTTGGCTTATTCTTCATCGACGGGGTCACGCTTGTTGTCCTCTCTTACTTTTTCCTGGGCAACGGGATTTACACGATCCTGATGTTGCTCTCGCTGCGCGCCACTTGGGTGCACATGCGGCAAATGGCCTATCAAGGTCTGGACGCCTTGCGCTATTCCCTCTTGACTCCGCCGGTGACCATCATCATTCCGGCGTGGAACGAGCAAGAGGTCATCGTGAATTCCGTTCGCTCCGCATTGCAGGCGGATTACCCGGCCCTCCAGGTCATGGTCGTCGACGACGGGTCAACCGATAGGACCGTGGACCGGCTGGTGCAGAGTTTCGCCCTGGTGCAAATGGACGGGGCCTATCAACCCATCATCCCCACTGCGCCCATCCGTGCCTATTACATCAATCCCACGATTCCCAACCTCCTCGTGGTCAGCAAAGTGCGGGGGGGCAAGCCCGACGCCCTCAACGTTGGCATCAACCTCTGCCGCTCACCCTACTTCTGCAATCTGGACGCCGATTGCCTGCTCGAGCGCGACGCCCTGCTGCGGTTGATGGACCCGATCGTCAGCTCCTCCGTGGAAACGGTGGTGAGTGGGGGCATCGTGCGCATCCTGAACGGCTGCGAAACCAAGAACGGGCGCGTGCTAAAAGTGGGCCTGCCGCAAACTTGGCTGGAACGATTTCAGGTCGTCGAGTACCTACGCAGCTTCCTCTCTGGCCGGACGGGGTGGCATCTGCTGGGGGGCACGTTGATCGTGTCGGGGGCATTCGCCGTCTACCATCGCAGCACCGTCATCGAGGCCGGAGGGTTCTGCCACGACACGGTGACGGAAGACATGGACCTGATTGTGCAACTCCATCAGTGGGCCGCGGAGCACAATCGCAAGATCCGCATGTCCTTCACCTCCGACCCCGTGTGTTGGACCGAGTGCCCTTCCACGCTCGCCATGCTGGCCCATCAGCGCCGCCGCTGGCAATTGGGCCTCTGCCAGACGCTTTGGAAGCATTCGGAAATGCTGTTCGGAAGAAAATATGGAATCGTGGGTTGGCTCAGCTTCCCCTTCCACTCTTATGTCGAAGGGCTGGGCGCGGCGGTGGAATTCCTGGGATATCTTCTCACGCCGCTGGGCATTTTCCTGGGCCTGGTTCCTCCCGGACTGCTCTTGGTGTTTATTCTGCTCGGCTTCATCTACGGCGGCTTTCTTTCGGTGGGAGCTGTACTTCTGGAAGAGCTCACCTATCGACGCTACCGCTACCCGCGGTTTCGAGATCTGCTCACCTTATTGGTATTTGCCATGTTCGAAAACATCGGATACCGCCAGTTCGTTCTGTACTTCCGCTTTCAGGGAGTCCTGAAATTTCTGGCAGGCAGCCGCCGTTGGGAGAAGGTGGCCCACGTTGGCGCAACCGCCTGAGGGATAGGGATGCAGAACCACCATTCCAGCCCGCGCGGCAGGCAGCATCCTTTAGCCCACGGTGGAAAAAGTCACGAGAAAATGAACCCTCTCATGCCAAGGCCCCCTGCCGCAAAGAAGAACTCCTTTCACTTCTTTGCGGCCTCAACGGCTTTGCGCCTTGGCGTGAAATGCTTATGCTCCTCCCTCGCCGTGGTAACGGCTGCCGCCCTTCTGGCACCATCGGTCCTGCCGACAGAGAAGCGAAATTCAACGCCGCCGTCGGCAGCCACCGGCAGGAAATTAGAGGAACCCTCGCGCCTGGAAAAGCTCTATCACGAGCGCGCAACCAGGAACCCGCAGGACGTTGAAGCTTTCGAGGGAATGGCGATTCTACAGGTCCGGCGCGGCGACTACGCGGATGCAATTGCATCGTATCGCCGCGTTTTGGAACTCACCCCGGATGACCACGACGCCAAGGTTGGCTTGGGGCGCGCCTTGGCCTTTGACGGCCAGTACGACGCCGCCCTGCGGAACTTCCAAGGGCTTTTACAGCAACGCCCGGGTGATACCGATGCCCTCGAGGGATGGGCGCGCGTGCAAATGTGGGCAGGCCACCCGGCAGTGGCCCTGCCCATCTTCCGGAACCTTGCGGCGCATTATCCTGCCAACCCCGAATACGCCGTGGGCCTGGCCCGCCTGGAAATGACCCTGCACCACTACCCCGAGGCGCGAAAGACTCTTGCCGCGCTCCTCGCCGCCCATCCCCGGAATCGCGACGCACAATTGCAGCTTGCTTACCTGGACCTCCACGAAGGACATCAAGCTGAAGCCCTGCGGCGATTCAATCACCTGATCAGCGAAAACCCCACGGATGCGGAAGCCCTCAAAGGCAACGTGCGCGTTGCCTACTATCGCGGCGACTTGGTGTACGCGTACGATTTGGCGGCAAAGATCGTTGATGACGATCCGCGCGATGCCGCCGCCTTGTTGCTGCTCGCCAATCTCGAAAGAGCGCTGCACAATGCGAGGCGAGCCCGGGCGCTGCTGGATCGTGCCGAAACCCTCGACCCGCGCAATCCGGAAGCGCGCGAACTTGAGAACAGCCTCCGCAACGAGTCCCGGCCCACCTTGCACACCTCGGTCTCCTTCGCACGGGAAATCGGTTCCGGCGGCTCTTCCCGCCGTGGGGCCGTGGCAGCTTTTCTACCACCAAACCACCTACGTGACGCCGCAACTCACCGTACGCGGCGGGGTAGGGCTGGCGCGATTTGGGCCGGGCGGGCCTGCCGGTATTCCCACCCAGAAGCAGCCGATTACTTCCGCGGGAACCCCCCCCCTGGGCTTTGTCAGTCTTAGTTACGCGTTGAGGAAAAAGCTCACGGTGGATTTGACGGCCGCGCGCGCCGCCATCACCTACACACCTACCGCCGTCCGCCTGGGAGTGATGGAAGACCGGCTTTCAGCAGGATTGGATTATCGCTTCAATTCGAAAACAGACTTACATCTTGAGCCCTTCGTAACCGATGATTCCACGGTCTCATACCGCCATGTGTTCGGTCTCGCCGGGTCCAATCTGGCGCAAGTTAACGAAGCCGATCACAATCGTGGTGGAGGCGCTTCCATCACTTTCAACCGCAAGTTGTTCCACAAACCTACAGTGGCGGTCGATCTGGGTTATGCCGGGCTCGCCTACGGGCTTGCGGGCGGGATGCAAAAACCTTACATGGGATTCTTCAACCCCGGCTTCTATCAACGCCACTACCTTACCACCCAGTTCGTGGGGAAGATTCGCGGGCCGCTCGGGTACGATTTTTCCGCCGGCGCAGGCGTCCAACAGGTCGAGCACGGAGCGCCGATGAAGCCCGCCCTGCTTCTCAGTCCGGCCTTCACTTTAAGAGCCAGCCCCCGGCTCTCGGTGACCTTGGGTTATACTTACTATGACAGTTCGCAATCACTGGGCACACTACGCGGGAACGCCGTGCGGCTTTCAACGGATTGGAGATTCTGACTTCTCAGGCGCCCCGGCCCGCACGGCGGGAATCGCAGCTCGAAACCCAAATCTCACTGCCACCCAGCGCACGCAAAAGCCCATGTTCCGTGCATCGCAAACCCGCAATTGCTTGTTTTTTTTGGCCGGAATCTGTGTACGTACGGCTTTTCACTTTTGCCCTTTGCCTTTTGCCCTTTGCCTTTTGACTTTCTTTTGCGGCTCAGCCGCGCTTGCTTCCCTCATCCACCCCCTCATCCACCCCTTGCATGGATGCTTACTGCGGTGTTAGCCTGCCTAGTCAATTCGCTCTCGACGCGATGGCCCTCCTGGAACGAGGATGTCGGCGTTGTACCTCATGAGAATGCTGGCTCACTATCCAAATCCGATCGGGAATCGCCTCGAGACATTGTATACACTCGGAGGGGAGTTATATTTCCATGGACTCATCAGAACTGAACCGCCTTTATGATTTCAGCGGGAAAACCGTTGTCATTACCGGTGGAACGGGAATCCTGGGGGGAGAAATCGCCTGCGCGCTGGTGGGATGCGGGGCCAACGTGGCGATTCTGGACCGCAACCTGGACCCGTTTCAGCACATCTTAGAACTCATGGAGCCGCGCGCTAATCAAGCCGTGGCGATCAGCGCCGACGTCCTGGAGCCGGACAGCCTGCGCAAAGCGGCGGAGACCGTCCGGGAAAAATTCGGCACGGTTGATTGCCTATTGAACGCAGCGGGAGGCAACAAGCCTCAGGCCACCACCAGCGCCGATCTCCGTTTCTTCGATCTACCCGCCGATGCCTTGCGCTGGGTTTTTGATCTGAACCTCATGGGAACCATCCTGCCCTCGCAGGTGTTCGGAAAGATGATGGCGGAAAAAGGTGAAGGGGTAATTCTCAACATCTCCTCCATGAGCGCCATCCGTCCCTTGACGCGCGTCGTGGCTTATTCTGCCGCCAAAGCGAGCGTCAGCAGCTTTACGCAGTGGCTGGCGGTGCATGTGGCTCAGGAGTACTCGCCGCGGATTCGTGTGAACGCTATTGCGCCCGGCTTCTTCTTAACCAAGCAAAACCGGTTTCTCCTGACCGAGGAACAGACGGGTAACCTGACCGCACGCGGCAAAGCCATCATCAATCACACCCCGATGGCACGCTTTGGCGTGCCGGAGGATCTCTTCGGAGCTGTGCTGTGGCTCCTCTCGCCCGCCTCGGCCTTTGTGACGGGAATTGTCCTGCCGGTGGACGGCGGATTTTCAGCGTTCGCGGGAGTCTAAGTGCAGTGACGAGTGACAAGTGACAAGTGACGAGCAAAAAGACTAGGTGCAATGATGAGTGACAAGCAATAAGGCTCGTTCGTTGTTCTTCCGCGTTACTTGTCACTCGTCACTGGCGTTTTTCCTGCTCGTCACTTGTCACTCGTCACTCGTCACTTAAGCAAGGGAGGTACAGAACCGATGATTGTAGGAAAAGGATTCGCGGATCGTTATCTGACCCACGAGGAAACCAGCCAAGTCGTACAGGAGGGGCTGGGCACGCTCGCCGTGGATGGCAAGCGCGTGCTGGTCATCATTCCCGATGGCACGCGCACCATGCCCATGCCGTTGATGTATGATTTGCTCGAGGCTCACCTCGCTCCGCGCGTGGCCGCCCTGGATTACCTTGTGGCGCTCGGTACGCACCCGATGATGAATGACGAGCACCTCAGCAAGCTGATAGGCCGGCCGGTGACGGATGGGCGATGCGGCAAGAGCCACATCTTCAATCATCACTGGGAAGACCCGCAGAATTTTGTGACCTTGGGCGTGATCCCCGCCGCCGAAATCGGCGAGCTTACGGGCGGATTGTTGGCGCAGGAGGTGCCCGTCCGCCTCAACAAGTTGATCCGCGATTATGACCAGCTCATTATTTGCGGGCCGGTTTTCCCCCATGAAGTGGCGGGCTTCTCCGGCGGCACCAAGTACTTTTTCCCGGGCATCGCCGGCTCAGAGATCATCAACCTGACCCACTGGTTCGGCGCGTTGATGACCAACTACAAGGTCATTGGCGCGGGTTACACGCCCATCCGCGCCATCATTGACCGCGCCGCCAGCATGATTGACACGCCCTCAGCCTGCTTCGCGCTGGTGGTGACGCACGAAGGGCTGGCGGGGATTTACTTCGGCTCGCCCCACGAGGCCTGGAAATCCGCCTCGGCGCTCTCCGCTCAGAAGCACATCGTCTTCGTGAAAAAGCCCTATCAGCGGGTTCTCTCCGTGATGCCCCGCCTCTACGACGATATCTGGACCGCGGGGAAAGGCATGTACAAGATGGAACCCGCCGTGGCTGACGGCGGCGAGGTGGTGATCTTTGCTCCGCACATTACGGAGATCAGTTACACGCACGGCGCCTTGATTGAAGAAATCGGCTATCACTGCCGCGACTATTTCCTGGCGCAGTGGGACAAGTTCAAAGGCTACCCGGGTGGAATCCTGGCGCACTCGACGCACGTCAAAGGCCTGGGTACCTACGACGCGCGCACCAGCACGGAGACTCCGCGCATTCAAGTGACCCTGGCCACGGCCATTCCGGAAGAGCGCTGCCGGCGCATCAATCTGGGTTATCTGGATCCCGCCAGCGTCCAACGCGAGGAGTGGGACGGCCGTGAGGATGAAGGCGTGCTCGTGGTCCCCCGCGCCGGCGAGATGCTCTACCGCGTCCAGTAGACGCCTGATGTAGAGGCGGCTTTACGCCGCCATTTGGTCCGTCGGCTGACGGACAAACTCGCCGCTACGACGCCATCACCCTTTCTCATCTGCCGATGGGCCATAGAGGGCAGGCCCCGGGATATCGTTGAGCCGCAGGTAGACTCCGAGCTGGGCTTTGTAACCCGCCCCTTGTACGAGATTGCTTGGGTTACCGGGACAGGGATGATAGGCGAATACAAGGCGCAAGTTAAGCACTTCCTCAAAATGCATTGAGACGACAAGTAGGGGCGGTTCGCGAACCGCCCCTACGCCGTTTTCTAGGCGCGCAGGTGTTCGGCCAGCCAAACGATGTAGCGCGAGTTTCGCCGGCGCACTTCCGCCAGCAGGTCTTCCGGCAGTTCGTCGAGTTTCTCTTTGAAGAAGCGGTGGTCGCCATCGGGCGCTTGAGTGTCGCGGCTTCCCACCAGGTTGCCCAGCCAGAAAACCTGGAACAGGTTTCCGTCCACGCGCCCGCGCGCTGCATCTCCCAGGTAAAACTCGCGGCCCATTTTCACGTACTGTGCGGCCAGCTCGCTTTCCGCTCCGAAGGTGCCTTGCTTGGCAAAGTGCCGGGCGCGGTTCACCATGCGCTCGAAGAGGTAGCGCCAAGGCGAGCCCTCGGGCTGCTCAGAAAGCACATCGAAGAGCTGCAACTGGAGTTCGCCGGAGATCTTATAGTTCACGCGGCCGCGCGTGGAGTGGCCAATCGCTTCCAGGACTTCCGCCTGTTTGCCGCTGCCGGAGTGGATGCTCAAGGTCCCGTCGAAGTACCGCGCCACGGCGGCGAGCTCCGCCACGCGGGCGGCGAGTTCCTCGAGCGGCTGTGACTCGAAATCGCGCACCACGCGCGGCACCAGCTCCGGCCACATCTTGTGGTGAGAGTAGTCTTCCAAACCCTTCCCGTGCTCAATGGTGGTTTCCATTCTCACCGGATAGGCTTGGCGCTTCTTGAAGCCCAGATTGGGGGGCACCAACTGGGCCGGACGGCCGCGCGCCTTCACCCAGTGCATGTAAAATAGCAGTTCCTTCGCCGTGGTCAGCGTTTCCGCCTCGTCCAGCGAGGGCTCAAAGTCAAAGTCCGTGCCCGTCCCCAGTCCAGCCTTGGCGGCGCGAATCGAATCGAAAAGTTCCTCGTTCAGCTTGATGCTGCGGCCGAACTTAACGGCCAGCCGCAGGATTTCTTCCCGTGAGAAAACGTAGGAGGTGGAATCGATATGGAAATGCTGCGAGAACTCCGTCAGCACCCAGCGCGCTTCCTCCGCCGAAAAAATCTGGTGGAAACGTTCTTCCACGGCGGAGGCGCTCCAGGCTTGGGGATGGCGCAGATCGCTTTCGAGTTCGAACAGGCGG
The DNA here is from genome assembly GCA_050018435.1 of Terriglobia bacterium. Classification (GTDB taxonomy): domain Bacteria; phylum Acidobacteriota; class Terriglobia; order UBA7540; family UBA7540; genus Bog-366. The sequence continues at coordinate 2,065 of JBEKAD010000297.1, read as the reverse complement.
GAAGTATCGGTAGTGAATTTGGTGTAACCCGCAGCGTGGCGAATCGCTTCCTTGACCATTTCCACGGAACCCGCGATTTCCATGTCCGTCGAGCCCGAAACAATAAAGTGGTCCGCTTCCGCCGTATAGCCGGCGCGCCAACCGGCGCGAATCGCCGCCCAAAGCCCCGCATGGTACAAGTGGCGGATGGAAACGCGAGTGTGGCCCACCGCCACCGGATCCTCGCCGCTGCGAGCCGCGATGGCGTCGTCAGTGGTCATCTCGCGGGTGGCGGAAAGTTGCACCGTGGACGCCCAGTTGACCCCGAAGTTTTCCAGAATTGTCCAGAATGCCGCGAAAGCTGCGGGCAGACTGATTTCCGGGTGGCGATTGCCCGTGGCGATGGCGGGCAGCGCGCGCTGCGGGCGCGGTAAGAAGGCCGGCGCCACCTCCCGCGCGAACGCACCGACGGTGTCGTGGTCATATGACGTAAACGAATAAGCCTTCAGATCCACTTCCCGGCCAGTGGCAAGATGCAAACTCTCTTCCCACACCGGATTCGCAAACCGGCCCGCGGGGGCCGCGGGTTCGGAAGACAATTGCAGCAGCAAAAGTTGGACCGCGTTGGCGTCAACCGCGTCCACCGCCAGATAATACTGGGCAGACTGCGCGGGGTCTTCCACCAGCGAGCCGGCAAACGCGCGAAGGCTGGTGAAACTGCGCTTGGCCAATTCTGTGTGCAAGCGCGCCCGCGCCTCATCCGTCAGTTTTCCGCTCCCGCCAGTCAAGAGCACTTGTTCCGCCAGCGCCAAGAGTTCATCCGGATTTGCCTGCACAGCTTTTCCCTGAACCATTTGACTTCTCCACACTACGGGTTAGTTGCTAACGCGGATTTCTCATTACGGGTTGGGAAGGGCAACAAGGAAGACTCGCTAAATCCAATCCAGCGCGCCGCGTTTCCACAGCCAGACGTAACCGACAATCAGGATGCCGAGGAAGACCAGCATCTCAACCAGTCCGTACAGTCCCAGCGCCTGGAACTGTACCGCCCAAGGATAAAGAAAAACCGTCTCCACCGCGAATACCAGATAAAGAATGGCCACAACGTAGAACCGCACCGTGTAACGGTGACGCGCGTCGGATTCCGGCGTGATGCCACACTCATAAGGCATGACCTTTTCAGCCGTGGCGCGGAAGGAGGGACGAATGAACTTGAAAATCCACAGCGTCACCGGGGCGAAAAGCGCGGCGATTACCGCGAAAATCACGATCGGTCCGTAGGAGTTAAGCACGCTGGGAATCCCTTCTTTTCAAAGCCAGAATCATAGCACAGTTTTCCCCTGAGCCGATGCTTCGCAGGCGCGACGTAGCGGCGGCTTTACGCCGCCATTTGGCGAGGTAAACTCGCCACTACTACCCCTATTGGCTGCGGACTGCACCTGCATCTCCTCCTTGCCCCTATACCTAACGGGATTTTAGACGCTGTTCGTACAAGCCATGTATTATCAATAACATTCTGGCCTTGATGATATCGCACAGGCCTCAAGTCGTTGCCGTCTGCTATCTTCTTTATTTTCATAAACATTCATCATAACAGGCTAACCGTGTTTGTTTTCTATAAGATTCTGGCATAGGCTCTTCCCAGAGTGCTATTTGTTGCGTTTTCATATACATTCTGGCATTCCATCTAACTTCGTTTATTTTCAACAACATTCTGGCATACGAAGATTGTCATGCTGTGTTTTCAAGAACCTTCCGGCTTCGAACGTACAAATGAGAACACTTTTTTTCATTTCCTCCGCGAAAGCGCCCACAGCCTCTCCTCACAGATCTCGATGTCCGCTTGCACAGCCGCCTCTGCAATCTCCATAAACAGCGGGTGAATCACCTGCTTGGACAAAAGGAGTGTCTGCGCCGTCATCCCCACCTCGCCGAGTGGTGCATCGAGCAGGGCCTTAAAGAAATTCACTCTTGTCCAAAATAGGTGTTTGTAGAAAGTCAACAGTTGCCCTCCTGCGGTAGCGGATTCAGAATGATGTTGCTCTGACATCTCTGATCGCCACCGAGGAGGGCGCCACCATGGTAC
>JBEKAD010000296.1:0-6951 GCA_050018435.1 Terriglobia bacterium | reverse complement strand
GTTTCCGGAATCGGTAATTCTGGGCTGGCAGAATCCTGACGCGCATCGCCTGGCCACGCCCATCCCCGGCGCGGACAGCGACCGCATCGCCGCGCTCGCCCGCCAATACGGTTTGATGATCTCCATTGGACTTGACGAGAAAGACGAAGGGCAGCTTTACGATTCGTCCATCCTCGTTAACAAGACCGGGAAGCTGCTTTGGAAGCATCGCAAGCTGAACGTCCTGGCGCATTTGATGGACCCGCCCTACGCGGTGGGAGCGCCGGAAGGAATTGGCGCCGTGGATACCGAGTACGGGCGCATCGGCGTCCTGATTTGCGCCGACACCTTTGTGGATGCTTACGTCGAGCGCCTCAGTAAGCTCAAACCTGATCTGGTGCTGGTGCCTTACGGGTGGGCCGCCGAGGTCGACAAGTGGCCCCAACACGAAAAGGAGCTTGAGCACCTCGTCGCGCGCCGCGCCGCGACGTGGAAATGCCCCGTGGTAGGCACCGATTTGGTGGGAGTCATCATGCACGGCCCCTGGAAGGGACAGACTTACGGCGGAGCCAGCGTCGTGGCGGATGGCTCGGGACAGGTGGTGGCAATCTTGCGCGACCGCGACGTGGAAGTGCGCGTGGTGGAACTGCCGGTGGGACAACACCACAGGAAACCACCCGTGCTGTCCCGTTAATAGGCATGGGTGAGGATTCGCCCGGAAGGTGCTCGGCGCCCGCAACCAGAGGATACTCTTCCGTCAAGAAGCCGCTTGACAGCCTATCCTAGAAATGGGATAAAGGATGAGACTGACGCTAACCCCCGGCGAGAAGCCGCTCTATTGGATTGGCTCAGCCCACCGCGATCTCTTGCAGTTTCCCGCCCCCGTCCGGCGCTCCCTCGGGTTCGCTTTAAGCGCCGCGCAATATGGCGGGAAGCATGCGTCGGCAAAGACTTGGAAGGGCGAAGGACCGGGCGTGCTGGAAGTGGTGAAGGACTTTGAAAGGGATACGTACCTGGCGGTTTACACCATCCGATTTGCTCGTGCCGTCTATGTCCTGCACGCATTTCAGAAGAAGTCGCCCCATGGAATTTCGACGCGCCAATCGGATGTAAAGCTGATCCACAGCCGCCTGCGCGCGGCCCAGCTTGACTACGAGGAAAGATATGGCTAAACCCCATCGTGCACAGATTACTCCAAGCAACGGCAACGTTTTTGCCGACTTGAGACTACCCGATGCCGCCGAGCTCGACACCAGGGCCAGGCTGGGAGCAACCATATGCCACATTGTAAACCGGCGGCGGCTCTCCCAAGCCGACGCCGCAGCGTTGCTCGGCATCAACCAGCCCAAGATTTCCGCGCTTCTGCACTTTAAGCTCGAGGGTTTTTCCGTAGAAAGGCTGATCCGCTTTCTCGTGGCTTTGGACCAGGATGTTGAAATTCTCATCAGGCACAAATCCCGCTCCCGGCCGGCGCACATCGCGGTACGGGTTGGATGATTCCGTGGACGGCTGATGGCAAAATGCGAAAAGCCCTGATTCTGATCATGCTGACCATGCTCCTCCTACCCTCCGCGGGAGGGCAACGGGTCGAGACCGCTTCCTCAACCCCCGAAAATGTCTACCGTGGCGAACTGCTGACATATCCGGGGCCCTGGGGGTTTCAGATTCCCCGCTCGGGCATCATCCTGGTTCGCGACGACGAACTGGAAACGCTGGCCTCAGATCCGGACAAGGTCATCAACCTTTCCACCGGACGCACCCCCGAGAACCAAAGCCTGCGGCAAGTCTGTGAGCGCGCCCAGGCGCGGGGTGACCGCACCCTCATCGTAGCGTTCGATCATTTCTTCAAGCAATACCGGCCCGGCCAGGACACTCCGCGGCGCTTGATGCCGGACACGGATGAGTATATTTCCAAAGTCGCCGCCATCAGCCGCTTCGCCTTCGGTTACGGACTCGGCCTCGAGTTGAGCTTGCTCACCCCTCTGGAACTGGGCAACGGTTATACTGCCCGCACGGGCGAATCGGGCGTGTGGATGCACTACCGCGAGGGCTTGCGCGATCCCCAGACCGGCACCTTCAGCGTCGAACTCTGGCAGCACCAGCAGTGGGTGAACAATAAGGGGCCGTTTGCGACCCAGGACGCGGGGGTGCGGGCGTTTGCCTTCCGCGAAACGCGCGTGCCCGGCACTTTCTACCGCGCTGTCGATCCCGCGGACATCGTGGAGATCAAGAACGGCATGGGGGTTGAGCGCCTGGCCAACGTAACGGTACATTCTGGCGATTTCCGGGCCGTGCGCATCCGCGTACACGGCATCGGCTCCATCGCCCGCGCCGGATTGGATCACGTGCTCGTGGTGCAACTGTACCGCACGCCGGAGATGGACTACTTCAGCCCGCAGGCGCTTCCCTTTCTAACCCACCTCGTCGATCGGTACGCCGCGGCGGGCATCCGCCTGAATGCGCTTTACTCCGACGAGATGCACATCCAGCAGGATTGGGTCTACTTCGGCCATCACGATCACGGCGAGTTCGCCCTGCGGTACGTGAGCCCCGGGTTGGCTCGCGAGTTCGCCGCGCGCTATGGCGCGGAGTACGCCGACTTCGCCAAATACCTGATTTACTTTGTGCACGGCCAGGAGGACTTTGCCATCGACTTGACCGCCAAGCAAGGCATCATGCACACGTTCGGCGCGACCCCGGAAGCGATCCAGCGCACGGCCTTGTTCCGCGCGCGCTACTACCGCCTGCTGCAAGACGGCGTGGTGGATCTTTTTGTGCAAGCCAAGCACTACGCGGAACAGAAAATGGGGCAGCAGCTTCCCTCGCGAGCCCACGCCACCTGGGCCGAAAGCCCCACCATCGATTACTGGGCGAACAACGAAGCGGGCCACGGGCAGGCACAGTACGAGTACACCTCCAATTTTGTTTGGTCGAACACCGTCCAGCAGGCTGCGGCCGCTTGCTATGACTATTTCAAATGGGGAGATTTTCTCACCGGCAACGGCAATGACCACGCGGAAGGCGGCTGGATGGACCGCGATTATTTTGCCTTGGCGCTCGCCGCCTCCACGGGCATTCTCAATCAAGTGCCCTACTCGTACGCCGCGCATTGGGGCCTGCCGGATGAAATCAGCAGGCGGCGCACGGCGCTGGAAGAGACCTACGGCGTGGAAGGCTCTCCCCTGTATGCGGCGGTCGAGGATATGCAGCACCGCGATACGGAAGTGTTGATGCTTTACCCGCTCGATTTGGTCGCCGCCGAGGAACGCTTTGGCAGTTGGATGGTGCAGTACGGCTACGGGAACTACGTCACCGCCGACAAGCTGCTCGAACGCGGGAAGGTCAAAGGCAATGCGATTGAGATGGCCGGCCGGCGCTTCACCACCTTGGTGACACTCTTTGAGCCCTTTCCCTCGCAAAAGCTGCTGGCGTTCATGCAGGAATTCGTGGCCGGCGGCGGCCGCCTGATCTGGTCCGGTCCACCGCCGCTCGTGACGTTTGAGGGCGAGCCCGCGCGCGAGACTTGGCAAGAGCTCTTTGGTGTGGACTACCAACCGCGACCGGGAGACGGCCTAGCTGTTCCCGGCAGGCTGGTGGGTTTCGAAGGTCCGCTGGCCGCCGTCGAACCCCAGGTCATCCTGACGGACTTCCTGGTGGACCGCGTCTACCCTGTGCGCCCGCGCCCCGGGACGAGCGTGGTGGCGCGCGTCCAGGAGCGGATCGTGGGCGCCCAGCGAGGCAACGCCACGTTTCTGGGCTTCCGCCCGCGCGATGACCAGTCACACAGCCTTGGCTACGACGTTCGCACGTGGTTTGAGATCCTCGAGGCGCTGGGCGCCTACGCCCCCACGGGCAAATTCGCCGGCTTCAACGATAATACCGACCACCTCTCGCGCACCGGTCGTTACCTAACCTGCCGGTTTCCCAACGGCGCCGTCGCCTTAGCGCCGCACCTGAGAGAAACCGAAGAGGGTGGGGCCGGCGGCTTCGCTCGAGATTCGGAAGAGGATCGCAAGTATGCGGAACGCCACCCGCCACCCTCCGATTCCATTCTCCTGCAAGAATTCCGCGCGAACGGCCACACTGTAACTTTTGCCGGCGAGCACGCCGTGGCTTTTCGCGTCGATGGCACGGGGAACCTGATCGCCTTCGCTGGCCGGAAATGCCATGAGATTACCGTCGATGGGCGCAAGACGGTTTTTGCCGATGCCGACGTGGATGAAATCGGGTGGGCTCCCGTCGCCACAGCGCGGCGCGTAGCAGGCGGCGCCGTCATCCAGATATTAGTCGCGGGGACAGGGAGGGTGCGCATTCCCGTCGCCGGCCTGCCGTCGAGCCTCACTCTGTTTGCCCAAGGGCCGAAGCCCGGGAGCCGCGGGGAACGCATTCCTTGCAGCCGCGAGGGGAACGTTCTCGTCTTCCCAGCGACGAACGAACTGCGCGGCCGCTGGTTGTATGGGGTGCAGTAGCCAAGCATTCAGCTTTCAGTAATCAGCGCTTAGCTATCCGGATAAGTCCAATGGAATCAACATGACATAACAAAATGTCAGTGTCGCTCGCGGGAGGGCCGGCAGTGGCTGCGGCCTGAATCGGCAGCACCACCAGAAGGTGGGGCAGGACTATGGAAACGCGAAGAACCGCCCGTAAACGGGCTCCCGGAAGGATAGTGATGGCATAGGCCCATAGGTCGTCGCCCGGCTCGTTAGCGGCGCCAGGGCCAAATGCCGCTCGCCACAACGCGATCACTCGTCTATATGAATTCTTTCACAGCCGATCATGAGCTAGCGCTCCCAACTTGGATGAAAATTGGCGATTCGGCGTCACGAACCACGTTAGCGCTCGTCTTTTCACAGAGCTACGACGCTGCTGTCGGCCGAGTCTATTTTCGAGAGAGCTTGGTTAGCCGCGGGTGAAACCCACGGGCCGGAACCGTGGATGCACGTCGGATGTTCGACCCCTGCGGGGTCGAAGGTCTTGGCTTGCGTGTCCGGCAACCGTAGCTTTCATCCCGCGAGGCGGGACCAAATGAGGCCTACGGCTAATGATGTCGCTTCCCTTCGTAGAGGCGCGCGGAACGCGTCCCGAAAACGTCGGGAGCCCGGCTCGCCGCAGCGGGTGCCTTCGACATCTTATGTCCGCCTGAAGGCGGGTTTTGCGTTTGCTGGTCAGCAAACTCTTCGGCCCCGCCCTTCCCCGGATGGGTGAGGAATCCGGATTAAGGTTTCCTCATGTCATAATCCCATCTTAATCTAAACCAAGTTGGCAACACCTGCTTTCCGAGCGATCCCTGAGCTGTGACGTGACGATTCTCCTGGCGCGGCACCGCTCGAAAGCCACCGCCTAAAGTATCTCCCTGGAAATCAGCCATTTAGGAAATGGGATGGGACCCTGCGCCGGCAGGTCAATGAAGAGAATCTTTACCTCTGGCTGGCATAAAACGTGCCCGTTCTACCTGCTTGGCTCGATTCGCAAGCTATAGACGGGCGCGGTTTGCGAGGTTGGGCGACCGCGCCGACATCTCGAAAGGATCGACCGGCTTGTGCCGTTTTAACTTATTGAGGCTATCCATTAAGCCTTTATATTGGATTGTAAAGGTCCGCCATTGGGCTTAGGCGGATTAGTCCCAAGAAGTTGGAACGGTACTAGCCGGCCCACGAGATCATTCCGTGTCCAAGCAACTATCTCTTGACCCGCGTGTCCGGAAGCTTCTCAAAAAAGGTATCGAGCATCATCAGGCGGGGCGCAGGGGGCCGGCGGAAGCGTGCTACCGCCGGAGTCTCAGGGCCGACCCCCGGTGCCCGCAGGCGCTCCACTTGCTAGGCTTGTTATCCCAGCAAGCGGGCGAATATCAGAAATCCATCCGCTTGATCGGGGAGGCGCTGGCCCTCAATCCCGACGATCCGGACACGCTGAACAGCCTGGCAGATTCGTACATCGGCCAAGGCGAGATCCAACCGGCGAGCCATTGCTACCAGCGCGTGGCCGAACTTCTTCCGCAATCGGCAGAGGCCCATCACCGGCTGGGCAAGACGCAGGAACGCCTGGGGGACTGGGAAGCCGCCAGGGCGTCCTATCGGCGCGCCCTGGCCCTTCAGCCGGATTCGCCTGACCTTCACGCTAGCCTCGGAAGGCTGCAATCCAAGCAGGGGGCATTCGGAGAAGCGGTGGAGTCCTACCGGCGCGCCCTGGCCTTGGATCCCAACCGGCACGAGATCCTCACCCAGCTTGGAAATGCTCTCACCGACCTGGGAAACTATGGCGCGGCGGCGGAGGCTCACCGGCGCGCCCTCGCCCTCCAGCCGGATTCTGCCCACGCGGTCTTTGGCCTGGGATACTTTTTCGAACGTAAAGGCGATCTCGCTTCCGCAGCGGACTCATACCGGAATGCCTTAAAGCTCGATCCCCAGTGGGTGGGTGCACATCTTCATTTGGGAATTGTTAATATTCTAGAGGGGGACTCGGGTAAAGCCGCCGAGTGTTTCGAGCGGGTTCTGAAATTGGCGCCGGACTCCGCCGAGGCCCGCTCCTTTCTTGGCCTTGTTCATCTGACCCAAGGCAATTTCTCTCTAGGCTGGAGCGAATATGAGGACCGCCGGGGTACCCCTCAATTCCTTCGCGATCGCCGGAAGTTTCTCCAACCCCTCTGGCAAGGTGAACCCTTAGAAGGTTCGCGAATTCTGCTTTACGCCGAGCAAGGCTTGGGCGACACGCTCCACTTCGTGCGTTATGTCCCCCTCGTCGCTGCGCGGGGAGGAAAAGTCGTCCTGGAAGTCCCGTCCCGGTTGCATCGCCTGCTGGCTCTAACCCCAGGAGCGGGGGAGGTGATTCGCCATGGTGAGGCGCTTCCGGAGTTCGACTGGCAGTGCCCGCTGCTGAGTTTGCCCTTGGCATTTGCCACGGAATTGCACACGATTCCTGCGAATATCCCCTACGTTGATCCAGACCCCGCCCAAGTGGAGGCCTGGCGGCAAC